>JBBIQC010000263.1:1879-6706 GCA_037442585.1 Oscillatoriales cyanobacterium bin_317 | reverse complement strand
GGGCGTTCGGGTTTGATCGTGGCGTAGCGGGCGTAGAAGACTTTACCAACGAGGGGTAGGGATGCTTTGAGAGCTTGATGTACGCCCCCCAATAACTCAATGTGTTCGACATGCAGGAGTTTGTTTTGTGCCCTGGCCAGAGCGATCGTCTCCTGCGCTTCGGCTGGATCCAGCGCCAGCGGATACTCTATAACAACGTGCTTCCCGGCTTGCAAGGCGGCTCTGGCAATCTTGCCGTGATCCTGGTTGATTGTGGCAATGATGACCAGATCAATATCAGGTCTATTTAATAAGTCTTGCCAGGAGGGGTCGGCGATCGCCTGATAGGTCTGACTGAAAAGTTGAGTTCGCTCAAAATCGTGGCCGGCGATTGCAACCAGTTTGGCACGTGCGTCTGTCATCAAGGCTTCAGCTCTTAATTTCGCTGCATAGCCTGTTCCTGCCAAACCAATTCCCAAATTAACGGGGTGTGATTGATTCATAAGAAAAAATCATAGACTTAAAGGTTAATATTAAACATTTTTTAGTGGCCTGAAAATCAATGAAATCGGGAGGCAGACAGTACCCTCCAGGCTTTAGGGGTTTTTTGAGCTACCGAATCCAGTCGTTTTCCCTCGTCCTATAAGATAAGCAGATTAAATTGCTCATTTCCATTACGAATCCCGTTCATCCCAGGGGGAGTACAACAGCTTTAAAGGTGGCTTTATCCCGTAGTATCGAAAGTGATGAAGTTGAGTGTTAAGTAGTCTTAACAAACTATAGACTGCTGAATCAACCATCAGAGGCTTAATGTGCTGTATCCATTATTGAGAGGATCACTCAATGGCAACTTATAAGGTCACTCTAATCAACGAAGAGCAAGGATTAAACACCACCATCGAAGTTCCCGATGATGAGTACATCCTGGATGCTGCTGAAGAGCAAGGGATTGATTTGCCCTATTCCTGCCGTGCAGGTGCTTGTTCAACCTGTGCAGGCAAACTGATTTCTGGCACCATCGACCAGTCTGACCAATCCTTCCTGGATGATGATCAAATTCAAGCTGGATATGTGCTGACCTGTGTGGCCTATCCAACTTCTGATTGCACCATTCAAACCCACCAAGAAGAAGCTTTGTACTAAGGCAACCCAGAAAGCAAGTCTTCAACTTTTGGCACGATTGCCCTCCGCAATCGTTCTGCCAAACCATTCAACTAACAAAGTACACTTCACGGCTCCCCCAGCCTGAAGTGTATTTTTTATGTCAAGAAGGCAGATGGGAAGAAGACGCAGGGCCAGAAGCCAGTTTGTGAGCGTGGCGGGTCGTTTCTGGAAGGCGATATTTAGTAGTGCAACGCATGGTGTAGGCGATCGCCGTTTCGAGAGAAATCCGATGGCCGGGAGAAATGTAGACAGGTTTGGTGCCAGGGCGGGTTCTGAGGGCCACTCCAATGGTTTCGCCTTTGTGGATCAGTGGTTGCCAGCTTCCCCGTTGCTCTGGTAACTCGGCATGACGACCGACCAGAATCGATTTCGCGACTCCAATGGTTGGCCGATCGATTAATACTCCCAAATGACAGGCGATCCCAAACCGGCGAGGATGAGCGATCCCCTGACCATCGCACAGGATCAAATCCGGTTCGATCTGAAGTTTTTCCAGCGCATCTAGAACAGCAGGCATTTCCCGAAATGAGAGTAGACCAGGAATATAAGGAAATTCAGTCGGACGACGGGCGATCGCTCGATCCTGCAACTGCAAATCATCCAGACTCAACACCGCTACTGCCGCACGAGTCACCGTTCCCCCCGCTTCAAACCCCACATCAACCCCAGCCACATATCGCACCTCCCCGAATTGATCCGTCAGGATGACCCGATCGCGTAATTTTTGTTGCAGGGCGATCGCGGCCTCCGGAGTCAGGTTCCAGTCATGGGGAAAGTGGAGTTGCATGATGGGGGATGGGGGATTGGAATTCATCATTCCAAATTCAAAATCCATCATTCCAAATTATGCCTTTAACTGTGAATGTAGCTGTCTAACTCTGGCAGGATAAGTGCCGTCGCGGTAGAGTCAATAGAAAGTGTTTCTCGGTCAACTGAACCAGGTTCAGCTAGAAAACTGGGGTTTCCCAAGCAAAAATGATTCTGGACCGGGACAAGGTTTGCTTAGAGAAAAAACCTGCCGCCATTAGGAATGTGATGATAGGCGAACTGATCGGCTCACGCTATAAGGTCGTTAATGTACTGGCCTCTGGGGGCTTTGGCCATACCTACATTGCGGAAGATACCCAACGTCCCGGCAATCCCCGCTGTGTGTTGAAACATCTCACCTTCAGTAGCAACGATCCGGCGGTATTGCAGCAGGTGCGGCGGCTATTTCAGGCCGAGGCAGAAACCTTAGAGCGATTGGGGAGGCACGATCGTATTCCTCGCTTACTGGCTTACTTTGAAGAGAATCATCAGTTTTATCTGGTACAGGAGTTTATTGAAGGCCATCCGCTCAGCGAGGAACTGGTTAAAGGGGTGCGCCTCTCTGAGGATGAAGTGATCCCCTTACTGGAAGACGTGCTGGGCATTCTGGAATTTGTTCATGCTCAGGGTGTGGTGCATCGGGATATTAAACCTGCTAACCTGATCCGTCGCCGTCAGGACAGCAAGTTAGTCTTGATTGATTTCGGAGCGGTTAAGACTCTGGGCAACACGATCGTGGAAGTCACCGGGGATACCAGTTTGAGTATGCCGGTCTACACCTCTGGGTATGCGGCCAGTGAGCAGTGTATGGGTCGTCCCCGGTTTAGCAGCGATCTGTATTCGCTGGGAATCCTTGGTATTCAAGCCCTCACGGGGTTGCATCCATCCCAGTTGCCGACAGACTACCAGACCTCTGAACTGATCTGGCGGGATCAGGCTCAGGCCAGTGATGAACTGGCCGATGTGCTTGACAAGATGACCCGGTATCACTTCGCAGACCGCTATCAATCAGCCAGTGAAGTCCTGGAAGCCCTGCGAGACGTAATTAGCAGAGCTCCTACCCTGGTGAGTAGGATTGACTTTTCAGGCGAATTTTCCAGTAGCTCTCCCACCGTTCTTGCCAACAAAACTGCAGCCCAATCCCTGGAAGGAAGCCAGTCTTTGCAATCCAGGCCCGTTTCCACCCAGGTAACTCCTGCCACGCGAAGCCGGAAATCTCTGACTCGTATTGGATTGGCCCTGCTGGGGACTCTGGCGATCGCGGCCCTGGTCAAAGGGTTGTCAACTCCTCGAATTTTTCCACCTGTGGGGACTGGGACAGCGGATTCTACGACAGCGGCGACTGCCAGCGATCGCATCAGCGTGGGAGAAAATTTGCTGAATCAGTGGCAGTCCAGTTCAGAGAAACAGGCCGGAATTGATGCGATCGCGGCTGGAAATTACAGTCAGGCGATCGCCTCATTGGAAAAAGCGCATCAACAAGATCCTGGTGATCCGGAAACCCTGATTTATTTAAATAACGCTCGCATTGGTACGGCTAAATCTTACGAAATTGCCGTCGTGATCCCGGTTAACAGCCCGTCTCTGGCTCAAGGCATGGAAATTTTGCGGGGGGTGGCTCAAGCCCAGGATGAAATTAATCGGGCAGGCGGGATCAATAATATTCCTTTAAAGGTGGCGATCGCCGATGACAATGGCCAACCGGAAACTGCCAAACAGATGGCGGAATTGCTGGCCAGGGATCCGCAGGTGTTAGGCGTGGTTGGACATGGCAGCAGCAATACCAGTATCGAAGCGGCCAAAGTGTATCAGGATCACCAACTCGTAATGGTGGCTCCGGTCAGTTCAGCCGTGCCGCTCTCCGATGTGGGAAATTTCATCTTTCGCACAATGGTCACGGATAATCAGACGGCCAAAGCGTTGAAAGATTATATGCTGGCCCGCCTGAACAAGCGCAAGGTGGCAATTTTTCATAACCCCAATGACAGCTACAGTAAATCCCTGACCAGGGAATTTAGAAACGCACTGGACTATAGCGGGGTGCAGGGCGTAACAGTCGTGGATGAAATCGATCTCTCTCGTCCAGATTTTGACGCAGAAGAGAGTGTGAATCAGGCGATCGCTCAACAGGCGGAAGTACTAATGCTGGTGCCCAATGCCGATGTCATGGATCGGGCGATTCGGGTGATCGAAAACAATAACCGCAGACTCCCTGTGCTGGCGGGCGACATTATGTATAACTTCAAGGTTCCTAAAATCGCCAAGGAAAAAGCTGTCGGCATGGTCGTGGCCGTACCCGTTGACCCCACTGGATTACCCTTCTTGCAGCAGGCTTCTGCCCTCTGGAAACAAGAACATCTGGTGACCTGGCGTACAGTGCTGGCCTATGATGCCACCAAAGTGTTGCTGGCCGCGATCGCTCAGGATCCCTCCCGGATCGGCATCCAGCGGATTCTTTCCCAACCCAATTTCTCGACTCCCGGAGCAGAAGGACCCATTAGTTTTCAAGCCAAAGGCAACCGCCAAAATCAGCCAGCTTACATCACCGTAGCTCCCTTGGGGCAGAAGGGGGAACAGGGTTACACTTTTGTGCCGCTGAGATGACGGGGGTGATGGGATTTCTCGATCTCATCATCCCCTCCCCTCTTTCATAGCGCTGCCATCATCGCCGCTGGATCCCAGTAGCCTTTGACGACCTGAATCTTGCCCTGGTCATTGATCTCAAACACATCAATGCCTGCAAACGTGACCTCTCGACCATTTTTGCTCACCCCCCAGCCTGTCCATTTCACGGCCACTTCATTTCCCTGAATGGACATAAATTCTTCCTGCAGTCCCACCTGATCAAACAGTCGAAAGGTTCATTAGGGAGTACGA
>JBBIQC010000263.1:0-1869 GCA_037442585.1 Oscillatoriales cyanobacterium bin_317 | reverse complement strand
TGAGCGATCGAAAACTACCCACCCCCTTACTCCCCCCTCTCCCCCCTTCCCCCTCTCAAGGAGCCACCCGTGGATACCCAAGAAATCAAACGAGAAGCCAACGATCTCTACAAAGCTGTACAGCCGTTGCTGGAACGGGGCCAGGAGTTTGAACGATTTTTGCTGACAGATCTGGCCAAGATAGTTTTGATCTGTGGACGGAGTAACAATGACATTTCTCCCAATGAACTGCTGGGCTTTCTGGTGATTTATGCCTTGATTAAGCAGGACAGGGACACTCTGAAAGTGGTGCTGAATGAATGGGATACCTCCAGGGAGGTGCGGCTGAAGTACCAGAAACAGACGGTGCAACTGTTGCTGGAGTTGAAGAATAATTTTGGGCCAGACGATCATCTGATTTTGCCATCGGTTTTGAACCAGTTGGATGAGCAGCAGGGAACCCGGTTGCTGGAAACGACGATGAATGCCATCTATCGCTTTGCCCAGGTGATTGTCAAAGCCGATGGAGACATTTCCATGGAGGAGATGGAAGCCCTATCGGTGGTCTGGCGATCGCTCCACACCTACGAAGATCCTGCCCCCTACCTGCAACAGGCTTCCCAGTCCCCGACTGTGGCTCCAGCCAACCCAACCCAAGAAACTCTAGAGCAGGTGCTGGATGAACTGAATCAACTGGTGGGGATGAACAACATCAAAGAAGAAGTGAAAACCCTCACCAACTTCTTGAAAGTGCAAAAAGTGCGAACCGACCGGGGATTGGCGAATGCCTCCGTCTCGCTGCATTCCATCTTTAGTGGCCCCCCTGGAACGGGCAAGACCACCGTTGCCCGGTTGATGGGCCGCATTTTTCAGAGCCTTGGTTTTCTGGAGAAAGGCCAGTTGATAGAAACCGATCGGGCCGGATTGGTCGCAGACTACATCGGTGGTACAGCCAAAAAAGTGGATGAAAAGGTGAACGAAGCCCTCGATGGTCTACTGTTCATCGATGAAGCCTATGCCCTGATTCCCGAAGACAGTTCCCGCGATTTTGGCAAGGAAGCGGTGGATGTGTTGCTGAAGCGCATGGAAGATTACCGCAAACGGTTGGTTGTGATTGCGGCGGGATACACGGATGAAATGCATCGCTTTGTCGAATCCAATCCCGGTTTGAAATCCCGCTTCAATCGATATTTCTACTTTCAGGACTACACACCGGATGAACTGGTCGCCATCTTCAACAAGATGTGCCAAGGCAACCATTTCAATCCCACCGAGGCAACCAATGAGAAACTGAAAACCTTGCTGACAGAGCTTTATAATAGCCGCGATCGCACCTTCGGTAATGCCCGCCTGGTAAGAAACCTGTTTGAGAAGGCGATCGAGCGACAGGCTAATCGGTTAGCGGTGATCAACACCCTCACCGATGAAATTCTCACCACCATTCTGCCAGAAGACATTCCCAACGCGAACGAAATCCTGCCGCAGAATCCAACAGCTCCCACCAGCCTGCCGCAGCCCCTTCCCAACTCGGCCTCTTCCCCCAAGTCTCCCTCGGACTGGTTAAGCCAACTGACAACCTTGTTGAATCAGTCACTGCAGCCCCTGGGCGCGATCGCCAAAACCAGGCTGAACGCCGATCGCCTGCAAATTCTGTTTGAAGCTGACCCTGCTCCCAATCCCGCTGAGATGGCTTCCCTTACCCTCAGTCAGCTCAAACGTCTGCCTCTAGTTGCTTTTACCCAATTGCAACTGTACGGGCGGCGATCGGGCGACGAGATCCCGGATTGGAGTCGGGAGTTTGATTTGGATGGAGAGGAGAGTGAGGGGAAGCGGGAGAGAGTGGGTGGGTGAGTGGGGATATGGGGAAGGTAGGGAAGGAATGGAAAAGTT
>JBBIQC010000262.1:0-6737 GCA_037442585.1 Oscillatoriales cyanobacterium bin_317 | reverse complement strand
CTCGATCGCTTGAAGACAAAATCGGCAGACCAGGTGGTTTATGCCGATGAAGCGGACATTGATAACCGCGAGGATTATCCCTATGGCTACGGCGAAATTGGCAAGCGTTTTCCTGCCAGCCGGCAAACGAACGGAACGAGTCAGTTGGATTGCAGCCCGATGCCAATGCAACCTGATTGCCCACCTGGCGGTTGCAGGCTCATGCAACCGTGACCTGTTTGAGCTGTGGTTAGAGCACTGCTTGCTACCTCAGTTGCAGCCTGGTACGGTGATTGTGATTGACAATGCCAGTTTTCACTGCTCTCACTACAATGTCACTGACGCGATACGAAATTGTGCTTGACATTTAACATATAAGCGAGTACCAGAGGTGATTGCAGGTTGATGCTGTTGAGGGCGGTATTGTTAAAATTGAACCCCTGGGATTCTCATGCAAGTGATTCCTATCAGTCCACAAATTCTCCTCTGGCGATCGCAATGACCTTGCCACCAACTTTTACTGCAATTGATGTGGTTTGCTTCTGAGCTTGCAATCGTAACAAAGAGGGCCGACCGATTTCATAGCCCTGTTCCACCTGCACATTCACCGGGACATCTCCGAGGTAAGCGTGTTGCATCAGATAGCCAGCAAAACAACCATTGGCGCTACCTGTTGCCGGATCCTCTGCAATTCCCAGCCGGGGGGCAAACATGCGGGCGCTGAACTGGTTAGCCCGATCGCGGGTTTCCGGACAGAAGACAAAAATTTCCTTCGCTTGCAACGGTTCCACGACACGGGCCAATTCCTCACTATTGACCTTAATACGTTGCAGAGCGGCCAGCGTTTTCAGCGGCACGATGATGAAGGGAACCCCGGTGGAAACTTCCTGAATGGGGAAGCGAGGATCAATGTCATCCAGATCGAGGGAAAGGACGGCAGCGATCGCCTCTGCCGACAACACTGACCCAAATTCCGGTGGATTCTGCCGCATCCACAGCACCTCTGGCACTTGATTCTGATAGGTGAGGGTGACGGGAATTGGCCCTACCTTCAAGTTCAAAATAATTTGCTCAACAGGTTGTTGCAGAATCGCCTGTTGCAGGACGAAGGCAGTTCCCAACGTGGGATGTCCAGCAAATGGCAACTCCTTAGCTGGAGTAAAAATCCCTACATCATAGCCTCCCTCCCGTAACTCAGGAGACAGGATAAACGTTGTTTCTGAAAAGTTCACTTCTTTGGCAATCTGCTGCATCTGCTCAGTAGACAGATTACTTGCCTGGGTAAAGACCGCCAGTTGATTCCCGGCATATTTTGTCTCAGCAAAGACATCAACAATCCAGAAGGGTAGGAGAGGCATAGGGGATTGGGGATTGGAGGTTAAGGATCAGGGATCGAGGGTCGGGGATCAGGAAGGTTTACCTCATCATCCCATCATCTCATCACGCATCCTTATACAGACGTTTCGGCGAAACGTGTCTACTACCCATCCACTTCCTCTTCGGCAAACGGGCAGTCTTCTAGTTGGGCACCTGTAGCTGGCAAATTACTTAAGACGTGAATGGCTTCATCACACCAACCGATGTAGTCGAGTTCGTAGCGAATTCCTCGGCGCAGAGCCAGATACCGACAGTGCCATTCGGGAGCCAATTCCTGCCAATTTTGGAAGAATTGCTGTTCGATCTGGTGATACTCTTGCAACCGTTCTTCGTGAAGCTGACGGTGCTGTTGAATTTCTGCCACCATTGCGGCTGGAGCGGCCAGGTAAGCCACAGACGTTTTCACCAGGAGTTCTTCCCGAATGGGCATGGTTTCGGTTGGTTTGAGTACCCATGCAATCAACTCCTGTTTACCCCGATCAGTCACACGATACAACTTCTTGTCGGGGCGGCCTTCCTGGGGAACCACTTCCGAACTGAGCCAGCCATCCTTTTCGAGTTTGGCCAGTTCTTTGTAAATCTGCTGATGGGTAGCTTTCCAGAAGTAGCCCACCGTCCCCTCAAATTTTTTAGTCAGGTCATAACCGCTCTGGGGATAGTCCACTAATAGGGTCATGAGTGCGTGGGAAAGGGCCATGAATAGTGCTCCTTTATATATGCATCTTTTTTAATATGCATCGATTGACATATGCAACTATTTGAATATAATGATCCTAGCAAGATATGCAATTAGTTGAATACTCCTGTTCGATCGCTGTCCGTTAATTCATGTTCGTTAACTCCTGCGTATTCCTTGGAGGAACCTGTGTTCAACAACTTATTCCACGATAGTCTGTCTCAAGAACATCCTTCTCGCAAGTTGCCAGTGGGACGGATCGGACTGGTTGCCGCGATCGGTTGTGCCACGATCGCGGCCAGCAGCTTAGCCCTTTATACAATGCGCCGTCCTCCCGCTGCGGCCCAATCTGTTCCTGCAAACGTCAAACCAGTGGCAAAGTCGGTCACGGCGTTAGGACGGTTGGAGCCGATGGGAGAAGTGATTCGGTTAGCCGCTTCCAGTCAGGGGAGTCGAGTGGCGGAATTGCGAGTGAAGCAGGGCGATCGGGTGCAGGTTGGGCAGATGATTGCCGTATTGGATAGTCGCGATCGCTTGCAGGCGGCTGTGAAAAAAGCCTGGGAACAGGTACGGGTGGCGCAAAGTCGGGTGGCGCAAGTAAAAGCGGGAGCGAAGACGGGAGACATTGATGCCCAGGCGGCAACGGTGAATCGGCTGGAAGCAGAATTAAACAACGCTCAGGTAGAGTATCAGCGGTATCAGGCGCTGTATCAGGCAGGAGCAATTTCCGCCTCGCAATTGGATAGCAAGCGGTTGGTTGTAACGACCACCCAGGCTCAACTGCAACAGGCGAAAAAGACCTTGCAAAGTGTGGCTGAAGTGCGCCCGGTGGATGTGCAGGCGGCTGAGGCGGATGTGCAAAGTGCGATCGCGGCTGCTAAGCAAGCTGAGGCCGATTTAGATCTTGCCTACATTCGTTCTCCCAGGGCAGGGCAGGTGTTGAAAATCCATACTTATGCGGGGGAAATTGTGGGAAATGATGGCATTTTGGAACTGGGGCAGACGGCTCAAATGATGGTAGTGGCGGAGGTGTATGAGAGCGATGTCAAGGATGTGCATCTGGGGCAACCCGCGATCGTCACCAGTCCGGCCTTGAATGGCAAAGTACATGGAACAGTGAATGAAATTGGCTTACAAATTCAAAAGAAAGGGATTCTGGATACGAATCCGATCGCCGATGCCGATGCTCGGATTGTGGAAGTGAAAATTCGTCTGGATCCAGCGGGAAGCCGCAAAGTAGCGGGTTTAACGAATTTGCAAGTGACAACAGAGATCGCGAGGAAGCAGTCATGAAACGGAAAATTCCCCTCGCCTGGTTACAAGTGAGCCGCGAACGCAGCCGTCTGCTGGTGGCGATGGCCGGAATCGCCTTTGCCGATATGCTGATGTTCATTCAACTGGGATTTCGGACGGCATTATATGACAGCAATACCCAGTTGCATCGTGCGATTCGAGCGGATCTGGTATTACTCAGTCCCCAGGCTCGCAATATTGTCAACCTGACCAGCATTCCCCGACGGCGGCTTTATCAGGCCAAGAGTTTGCAAGGGGTACAGTCGGTTCAAGCTCTGTATGCGGACTTCGTGGATTGGAAGCATCCGCAGACGCAAAAGAAAACCTCAATGTTGCTGCTGGGTTTTGAGCCAACGCGATCGCCCTTCAATCTCGCTGGAGTCGATCGCAACCTGGACAAACTCAAATATCCGGATACGGTTTTGTTTGATACGGGTTCACGGGGCGATTACAGTACCACGATACAAGCGGTACAACAGGGGCAGTCTGTACCCACGGAAATCCGACAACGGCAGGTGAATGTCAAGGGATTGTTTCTGTCCGGTGCTTCCTTTGCAGCGGATGGCAATGTCATCACCAGTGATGTCAATTTTCTGCGAGTGATGGCCAATCGTAAGGCATCAGAAGTCAGTGCTGGCTTAATCACCCTGGAACCAGGAGTTGATCCCAACCAAATGGCAGAAGCTTTAAGGTTGCTGTTGCCGAATGATGTAAAAGTGCTAACCCTGAAGCAATTTGCCCAATTTGAGGAAGATTACTGGGCTGCCAATACTTCGATCGGCTTCATTTTTAATCTGGGAACGGCGATCGGCTTTGTGGTGGGCACCGTGATTGTGTACCAAATTCTCTCCAGCGATGTCGCTGACCACATGGCTGAGTATGCCACCTTAAAGGCGATGGGCTTCCGGGATTGGTATCTGCTGTCGGTCGTCTTTCAAGAAGCCTTAATCCTGGCCATTTTAGGCTTTATTCCTGGCTATGCCATCTCCTATGGGCTGTACGGCTTAACCCGCAGTGCTACCAACTTGCCCCTGTTTATGACACTCAGCCGTGCCACCACTGTTTTTGTACTCACCATTTTGATGTGTTTGATTTCCGGTGCGATCGCCACCCGTAAACTGCGGTCTGCCGATCCTGCTGACGTGTTTTAACGCCAGTGACCTCTCCCTGCCAACCTGCCTCTCCGACATGGAAAGGGGGAGCAAGGAAAGAAGCAGTTTTCTAGCTCCTGGTCTGGTAGGAGAGGGGTTGGGGAGAGGTCAGCAAGAGCCATACAAATCTACTTGTTTGAGGAAAACCATGCGTTCTCAACCCGCCATCTCGATCGCCCATCTCAATCATTACTATGGTCAGGGCAATCTCCGAAAACAGGTTTTATTCGATATCAATCTGACCATTCAAACCGGAGAGATTGTGATTATGACTGGGCCATCCGGTTCCGGCAAAACTACCTTGCTGAGTTTGATTGGTTGTTTGCGATCGGCCCAGGAAGGCAGCCTGCAGATTTTAGGGCAGGAACTCCGTAATGCCAATAAACAGCGGCTGTTACAATCTCGACGTAACATTGGATATATCTTTCAGGCTCATAATCTGCTGGAATTTCTGACAGCTAAACAAAATGTGATGATGGCTCTGGAACTGCACAATCATATTCCCCACCGTGAAGCCGCCGCTAAAGCAGAACAGATGCTGAGTGTGGTCGGTCTGGGAAAACATTTGAATGACTATCCCGAAAACTTGTCGGGTGGGCAAAAACAACGGGTGGCGATCGCGCGTGCCCTGGTTAGTTACCCCAAACTGGTGCTGGCCGACGAACCCACCGCCGCTCTCGACAAAAAATCTGGACGAGACGTAGTGGAACTGATGCAGTACCTGGCCCAGGAACAGGGTTGTACCATCTTGCTGGTGACGCACGATAATCGGATTCTGGACATCGCCGATCGCCTCGTTCAGATGGAAGATGGCCATCTCACCATCCCAGATGAACGCTACCCCGTGACCCTAGCCGCATAACGCTCGCCTCCTCTCCCCCATCTTCCTAATCTCCTTCCCTTCCCTCCCTCACCCGCTTTACCCATGACTATCACCCTCCCTTCCACCCAAACTCGTGCCTGGTCTAAGGCCGTTTCCCAACCGGGAAAAGAATTTGATCCAACTCCGCTCTCGATTCTGTCCGGCAGCATCCCCACTGGTTTACGGGGTTCCCTATATCGCAATGGGCCTGCTCGATTAGAGCGAAATGGGCGATCCGTTGGGCACTGGTTTGATGGCGATGGTGCAGTCTTAGGTGTGCATTTCACGAATTCAGGAGCCACAGGCGTTTATCGCTATGTGCAAACAGCAGGTTGGCAGCAGGAATCTCAGGCAGGTCACTACATTCAGGCGGGATATGGCATGGTGCCCCCTGGCTCCTGGTGGACGCGGTTGACTAAGCCCGTGAAAAATGCGGCGAATACGTCCGTGTTGGCCTTGCCAGATAGACTGTTGGCACTCTGGGAAGGGGGAGAACCTCATGCCCTAACTCTGGATACTCTAGAAACGTTGGGGCTGGATGATTTAGGAGGATTGGCAGGAAAACCCTATTCTGCCCATCCTAAACGCGATCCACGCACGGGAGAAATTTTCAACTTTGGGGTCAGCGTTGGAGCAAAAACGACCTTAAACCTGTACCGCAGTGATGCCAGTGGCACCTTACGTCAGCAAGGTAAGGTTCCTTTAAAGGGGTTGGAATTGATTCATGACTGTGTGCTGGCAGGGCCTTATTTAATCTTCTGCATTCCACCGATCCAGTTTGATCTGCTGCCGATCCTGGCACGGTTGAAGAGTTTTAGTGATGGCATGATGTGGCAGCCAGAACAGGGAACGGAGATTGTAGTGTGCGATCGCACGACACTCCAGGTCATCAGTCGTTTGCACACCGATCCCTGGTTTCAGTGGCACTTCGGCAATGGCTATGAATTACCGGATGGGTCTGTGGTGATTCATCTGGTGCGCTACTCCGATTTCCAAACTAATCAGCGATTAAAAGAGGTCGCCTCTGGTCGAACCCACACGATAGCGGCTGGTATGCTTTGGGAATTGCGTTTGAATCCCCGATCCGGCCAGGTGCTAGAAATGCAACAGGTATGCGATCGTTCCGGTGAATTTCCCATCACTCCCCCTGATGAAGTGGGCCAACCGTCCCGTTATACCTACATGAGCGTGCATCGCCAGGAGACCGATATCCGTACGGAGATTTATGATGCGATCGCTCGCTTCGACCATCAGACCGGAACGCTTACTGAGGCAGATCTCGGTTCCCATCGTTATCCCACGGAACCCATTTATGTTCCAGATGCTGATCAACCAGGACAAAGTTGGATTCTCACCGTTGTTTATGACGGGCATACCAACACGAGTGAAGTCTGGATTT
>JBBIQC010000261.1:0-6746 GCA_037442585.1 Oscillatoriales cyanobacterium bin_317 | reverse complement strand
CTTACTTGTCTGTTTCTCTTACTTGTCTGTTTCTCTTACTTGTCTGTTTCTCTTAATTGATTCTTGTTAAATCTGGGATACAAAAAATGGCTAATTGTCCTTTCTGCTCAAGTGTTTTGTTGCGCCATGTTCGTATGGGGCAAATGTATTGGTTTTGTCGTCGCTGCCGGACAGAAGTTCTGCAAACAAAGGCTCATCAAGCGGTGAACTTATCTACTCCACTCGCTTACCTGATAGGTGATCTCCAAGGTAATGTTAAGTTGCATGAAACTTCTCCATCTCCGTTAACGGTTCACAAAGATTAACAAAGGAGATCAGGAAGCAACCGTAGTCGATCAAGATCCGATGAACAGCGATAGCGGGTTAATGCAGGCGTAGCGACGATCGTCGCAAGTAGTAGCTGAGCACCCGTCTGTCCCGTACATGAGGGGAATCTCCGTAAAAAACCTGATCTCTCTAATAGGATGATTGATCATACTGGAGTGGCAAAGTGCTGATAGATGGGTAAAGTAAACTCAGTCAGGTTTATCTAGTTCTATCATCATCTCGTGCAAGGTCTTCCTCTCGTGACTCATTCATACTCAGAACGCCCTCGAGTGTTAGTCGTTGACGATCATCCATCCAGCCGGATGACGGCAGTAGCCCTGCTGTCTGTAGAAGGATATGACGTGATAGAAGCTGATTGCGGCTTAGATGCATTGGAAATGGTCAATTCTGGCAATCCAGATCTGATTCTCCTGGATGTGATGATGCCCGGCATGGATGGCTTTGAGGTATGCCGCCGCTTAAAGCAGGATGAACACACTCGGCTCACTCCCATCGTTTTTGTGACGGCTTTGGACGATCGTCGTTCTCGCCTGAGAGGAATTGAGGCCGGAGGCGACGATTTTCTAACGAAACCCTTTGATCAATTGGAACTCTCAGCCAGAGTCAAGTCCTTGATTCGCCAGAAACGGCTGAACGAAGACCTGGATCATGCGGAACAAGTTCTGTTCTCCATTGCCCGTACTATTGAGAGTCGTGACCCTAATACGGGAGATCATTGCGAACGCCTGGTCAGCCGCGGAAAAGCGTTTGGAGAATTCCTGGGATTATCTCGCAGCGAAATTCGAGACTTAGCCTGGGGAGGATATCTGCACGACATCGGCAAAGTTGGCATTCCAGATTTAGTGTTGCTTAAGCCAGGGAAACTCACCCCTGAAGAATGGGAGATTATGCAGCAGCACGTCTCCATAGGAGAGCGTATTTGTCAGCCCTTACGTACCATGCGGGGAGTAGTTCCAATTATTCGCCACCACCACGAACGCTGGGACGGTTCAGGTTATCCGGATGGACTGGTGGGCGATCAAATTCCCCTATTAGCTCAGATTTTTCAACTCATCGATATTTACGATGCGCTGACGAGTGAGCGCCCTTACAAAAAAGCCTTTACCCCTCAAGAAGCTCTCGCCATTTTGGATGAAGAAACGGCAAAAGGCTGGCGTAATCCCGAATTGGTCAAACAGTTCAAGGCTTTTATTGCCACTGTCGAGAATACCGCAGAGAATACTAAAGCTGGAACCTCTGAAACTGAGGGCTTATCTCAACCCACCTCCTCCGCTGCGTAAACTGGCAAGATGGCCTGACTCGATCGCTGGTAGAGGACAAGAAATCATAGCCATTCCATCTCACCCCATATTTTTGTCCATTTACTGAATCGCCTGGGATAAGCTTAGAAACGGAATCAAGCAATAAAACAGGCTGAGAGAAGGATGGTAGCAGTAGCAATTTTGGCGGCTGGTCGTGGAACCCGGATGAAATCCGATTTGCCCAAGGTTCTACACCAACTGGGAGGACGTTCCCTGGTGGAATGGGTATTAAACAGTGTGCAAGACCTCCAACCTGTACGCCGACTCGTAATTGTGGGCTATCGCCGGGAATTGGTCATCGAAGCCCTTAACCAAAAAGTCGATGGTAGCCTGCTCCCCCCCTTAGAATTTGTGGAGCAACCTGAGCAACTGGGGACAGGTCATGCCGCTCAGCAACTTCTTCCTTATCTGGATGGCTTTGACGGCGATTTATTGGTTTTGAACGGAGACGTGCCCTTACTCCGTCCTGAAACACTACAATCCTTGCTACGCACCCATCAAGAAAATCAGAATGCGGCAACATTGCTGGCCGCTCACCTGCCCAATCCCAAGGGATATGGGCGCGTCTTTTGCAATGGTCAAAATATCTTGCAACAAATTGTCGAAGATCGGGATTGCACACCAGCCCAAAAGCAAAATCGCCGCATCAACGCCGGGGTGTACTGTTTTCGGTGGGCAGAACTGGCACGGATCTTACCCAAACTGACGGCAGAGAATGATCAACAAGAATACTACCTGACAGATGCCGTGAACTATATGGAGCCAGTTATGGTGGTGGATGTGGAGGATTACCAGGAGATTCTGGGAATCAACGATCGCAAACAATTGGCCGAAGCCTACAGCATTTTGCAAGACCGGATCAAAGAGAACTGGATGAAGCAGGGAGTAACGCTGGTCGATCCAAACAGCATCACCATTGATGACACGGTTCAACTTGCTGCCGATGTCGTCATCGAACCCCAAACTCATCTCCGGGGCCACACCCGCATTGAGGCAGGTAGTCGTATCGGCCCCGGAAGTTTGATTGAAAATAGCCAGATTAGTCAAAATGTCACGGTTCTCTATTCCGTAGTTACAGGTAGTACGATCGCTGAAAATAGCAGAATTGGGCCTTATAGCCACCTGCGCGGTCATGTAGAAGTTGGTTCAGCCTGCCGAATTGGCAATTTTGTGGAACTCAAAAATACCAAGTTGGGCGATCGTACCAATGTTGCTCACCTGTCCTACCTGGGAGACACCACGGCTGGAAATCAAGTCAATATCGGCGCGGGAACCATCACCGCCAACTATGACGGGGTGAAGAAGCATCGGACAAAAATTGGCGATCGCACCAAAACAGGTTCCAACAGCGTCCTGGTTGCTCCCCTGACGATCGGCGAAGATGTCACGATCGCGGCTGGCTCTACGGTTACAGAGGATGTGCCCAACGATGCCCTCGTCATCGCCCGCCCCCATCAAGTTGTCAAGCCTGGTTGGCGACTCAAGCAGAAGTGAAGAGTTGAGAGTGAAAAGGTTTGACTTACAACATTCTCATCCACTCATCCCTTGGCCTCTTCACCTCTTCACAATCCACCTTCACTCCCTTGCAAATGCTGGACGATGCTGACTCCAGGGTTGGGCGGCTTCAATTTGAGCAGCCAGAGAAATCAAGGTAGCTTCAGCGGCAGGACGGCCTACAAGTTGGACTCCAACAGGCAAGCCATTGGGATCAAAGCCCGTGGGAATGGCGATCGCAGGCTGACCTGTAGCATTGAACGGTGGACAGGGGGCAATCCATTCAATGATTTTTTGGAGATTCTTTGCAGGTCGAAGTTTGGCCCATTCCCCCACCCGGATAGTCGGATGCAAATATGTGGGCAGCAGCAATACATCCACCGCGTCAAAGAAAGAGATAATTTCACGAGCAATGGTTTGCATCTGATCGACGGCTCGCAAATACTTGCCACAGGAACAGAATCGTGCCCGGATGGAAAACCAGCGGTTCATCTTCTCTAGAAAGATTTCTGGAACTCCAGCTTCATTTAAAACAGCCTGGAACACCGTGGTAAAGGGCTTTTCTAATTTCTCTGTTCCAGTTGGACAGCCAGGTTCCACCTGATGTCCCAATCGTTCCAACAGGTGCGCTGTATCCAGAACGGCTTGTTGACAGACTGCGTCCGCCTCCCCGATCGACGGTATCCCGGTTGAGAAGGCAATCTTGAGGGAGTGGGGTGGACGCTCAGTAGCAGCCAGAAAGGATAGCTCTGGCTCCGGAAGCCAGTAAGGATCCCCCGGTACATAACCAGACATGACATCCAGTAAAGCCGCTGCATCAGCCACATTTCGTGCTAGAGGGCCATTGGTAGCAATGCCATTCAAGCGATCGCCCCGGGGAGCAAAACTAATGCGTCCCCGTGATGGCTTAATTCCCACTAACCCACAACAAAAGGCTGGCCCCCGAATCGAGCCGCCTCCATCCGATCCTTGAGCAACAGGACACAACCCTGCCGCGATCGCCGCCGCCGCCCCTCCACTCGATCCACCAGGCGTATAGTCCAGATTCCAGGGATTGCGAGCTGGGGGAAACCCCTTGGGTTCGGTATAGGGCAAAGTTCCTAACTCTGAAGTAGCCGTTTTTCCTAAAATGGTAAACCCTGCTTGCCTGATTCGTTTGACAATGCCATCATCTTCCGTGGCAAGGCGTTGCTTCAGCACCCGGAGGCCAAAGGTACAGGGCAAGCCAGCCACCATATTCAGGTCTTTAATCGAAATGGGCACACCATAAAAGGGAGGCAATTCATCGACAGCAGTATTAACCAGTGCCTCGGTTTTGGCTTGGGCATCCGCGATCGCTAACTCTGCGGCGACCGTGACATAGCTGCCCAACGTGCGATCGAGGCGTTGAATTCGCTCCAAATAAACTTGAACTAACTCCAGGGGAGAAATTTCTTTCTGACGGATCAGGCGGGCCTGCTCTAACGCTGAAGTAAATGCTAGATCAACTGCATCCATAACATTGTGTATAACCGGGCCATACCGAACTGTGACCACTCCCCACTATAGCTCGTTCCTCTTGAAACACAGGGTACTGTTCTGCTAGGGCGGCAATAGAACCTCAACTTCTGTAGCGTAGTCGTCATTACGGAGGTATTAGGAAGATTGGTTCAGTTTAGATAACACTAGTAAGTTGCATCTACGTGTCATCCCTGATCTCCTAAATTAATGTGTGAAAATATACTGAATGACTCACCGTTTATTTCAGTCAATATTTATCTTGTCTTTCAATTCAAAGAAGCCTTTTTAGAGGGAATTTCACCTGTCAGAGTGAGCAAACAGATTACCGTAGGGAAAGATGTAAGCAAGTTCATAATGAACATATTTCACCTCATCTGCCAATCTCACAATCTCACCAAAAGGCTGAATTAATTATGAAATGGACAACAGCGATCGCAACTCTGGCTGGTAGCGCGGCTATCTTCAGCATGGCTCCTGTCCTGAATGCCAATGCCAATCCCGCCGTGTTAGGCACTAGCTGGAACTATCAATATGATGCGGTAGGCGATGGATCCGGTGGCACCGCCTATGACATTCGGGCCATGGCCATGACCATTCGGGATAACCAACTCTTTGTGGCCATTAACGGGGGAGCCTCGTTAGCAGGCGTGAAAGAGAACGGAGCAGCAAACGGTACTGTTAGCTGGGGAGATTTATTCTTTAATTTCTCTGGCAAAAAATTCAATGAGGCGGTCGCTGCAGGGGAAATGTTTGCGGTGCGCTTTGCTGCCAGCAACGACTCTCCAGTAGCTTTAGGGCTTTATTCTGGGGTGCAAACTCAAAGTGTTACTATGCAGAACCTTGGGTACAGCAGCTTGCAAGCATACTACAATGCTGGTTTTAACAAAGATCAAACTCAGGGTTCTGCCCTGGCGACTAAAGAGGCTGCCTTTAACTATTACGGCACTGGCAGTATTCAAACCTCGATCGCGTCCGGCACCAAGATCGGGGATGTGAACTTACTCACGGCTGATGCTCTCAGAGCCATGGGGTTGAACTTCGGTGCCAATATGGGCAGTCAGACATTCGGCTTTAGTATTGACAAGTCCCTCCTGCCCAGCAGTTCCTTCCTGGCCAATATCTACCTGGAGTGTGGTAATGATGGCATAGCTTACTCTGCCTCTGCCGCTCCTGAACCCATGACGATGGCAGGGGCCGCTCTGGGCATTGCCGCGATCGGTGGCTTAAAGCGGATGCGCCACCGGAAGGAAGGAGCAGCTAGCTAATTTCCTGCTCGTTTGAAGGGGTGATTGTAGAAACAAGGATCGGGGGTCAGGGATCGGGTGGAATAAACCTGATCCCTGACCCCCGTTCCCTTTAGAAGTGTCTGATAATCGCTTCCGCAAATTCAGAACACTTCAGGGGTGGCTCAACGGGAGGATCCATCAACCGCGCCAGGTCGTAGGTCACTTCCCGGTTGGCGATCGCGGCTCCCAGTCCCTTTTTGATCAGATCAGCCGCTTCCTGCCAGCCGAGATATTCCAGCATCATCACACCGGAGAGAATCAGCGAACCAGGATTGACCCGATCGAGGCCAGCATGTTTCGGAGCCGTGCCATGCGTCGCTTCAAAAATGGCACAGGCATCCCCGATATTGGCTCCTGGTCCCATGCCCAGACCGCCGACGATCGCTGCTGCCGCATCCGAGAGGTAGTCCCCGTTCAGGTTCATGGTGGCCAGGATGGAGTACTCGTCGGGACGGGTCTGGATCTGTTGGAAGATACTGTCGGCAATGCGATCGTTGACCATCACCTTATCTTTCCACTGGCCCTTCCCGTGAGTTTCCCAGATCGAGTCCAGCACCTGTTTGACTTCCTGAGTAATCTGTTCGCGCTTCTCGAGCGTCAGAGCATCAAATCCCGGTTCGATCCTGCGGGCATTTTCTTCCAGGGTAATATCTGGTTTTTTCTCCTTATTACTGAGAATCCAGGATTCCCGTTCCGTTACGCACTCCGCCCGAAATTCCGTAGTGGCTAACTCATAGCCCCAGTCGCGGAAGGCTCCCTCGGTGTACTTCATAATGTTGCCCTTATGCACCAGCGTCACCATCTGTTTCTGCTTGGGCAACCGCAGGGCATGTTTGAT
>JBBIQC010000260.1:0-6760 GCA_037442585.1 Oscillatoriales cyanobacterium bin_317 | reverse complement strand
GCCGCACAAACCCCCTCATCTTCCTGCTCAGCAGACCCAGGAGGGCATTTTAGGTGAACAAGAGGACTACCGATAATCCGGCTCGGATTCCTGATTTTGTAAATTAGAGGGGTCGTAGAGGTAACGAGTAATTTCCTCTTCTAAACGGTGAATTAAGTAAGGTTCCAGGCTATTAGACTGGCGGAGGGCCGCTAAATACCCGTCAATATACATCCGCAGGTCATCAAAGCGATAACCCCGGTTCCACAGCTCAACGAGATTGTCTGTTAGCCTTTGATAGTAGCGAATTGTTTGTGTGTCCTGCAGCATAAGTTTTGTATGAAAAGCACAAAGAGCGAACCTGAGAGAACGGTTTCTGCCGTGCAGACAAGAAACGCCTTTTGGACGCATTCACCAATTGAACCTTGTCCACGTCCAGAATCGTCGTTTCGCTTACAGAAAACTTCAGCTTTCTAGCTGGACTGGGTTAGGCTAGTGTACCTGCATTGGAGCTTGCTAATTTCATCTTAACTTTAATAAAGCAGGTTCTTGAAATTTGAAAAGGTTTTCTAATCAATTTTTGGAGAATGCCATAAATCCTCCCCGATCAGATCTCTGGGGTAACAGTCATTACAAAACGCTCAGTAGGTGCTCTGTTAGATTGATAAGCACGATTTGAAGGAAGTTAGTCTTCTGTGGGAGTTTTTTGTATTCAGATTATTGAGAGCAATCCCCATTTGCGATCGCTCCTGGGATGGCACCTCCAACAGGCAGGGTATACGGTGTATCAATCTGCTGACCTGCATCAGGCGATGGATGTGTTTCAGCAGCGGCAGCCCACGCTGGTGATTCTGGACTCTGAATTGCCGGATGGGAATGCGATCGAGTTTTGCCGATGGCTCCGGCAGCAACAGTGTCTGATTCTGATGTTGTCGGTTCGCAGTGCAGAGGCTGATATTGTCGAAGGGTTAAAGGCTGGGGCTGACGATTATTTAACCAAACCCTTTGGAATGCAAGAATTTTTGGCTCGCGTGGAGGCACTCACCCGCCGCCGAATAGCGATGCCGCCGCCAGTTTCTCTGGAGTGTGGGGAGTTGAAGATTGATCTGGTACATCGACGAGTTCGTTTTAGGGGCGAATTGATCGAACTGACACCCCAGGAGTTTAGTCTGCTTTATGTCTTAGCTCAAACGGGAGGTATGCCGCTGAGCCGCTCAGAGTTACTGCGAAGAGCGTGGCCGGATGAGATTGATAACCCGCGTACCGTTGATACTCATATCCTGTCCCTCCGCAAAAAAGTTGAGACGGATCCCCGACAGCCCAGCTTAATTCAGACTGTGCGGAATGTAGGGTATCGGTTGAATTTAGAAAGTTTGGCTCGATCAACTCCCAACACTGAGTATTCTCACACCCGCAGAAAGCCTTTACCCCAATCCGCTGCCCCCAGCCAACCTCCAGTTCAAAAACCAGTTCAAAAAATGGTGGTTGGAGAACGGGGGCGTTCGTAGTAGAGACGTTCCGGCGAAACGTCTCTACAAACCGGTAAGGGCCAAATTATCTCGATGTACTACAGTCTCTGGACAGGAGTAGCCAAGTAGTGGCTCGATCGCCTCAGACTGACAGCCCTTAACTTTCTGCAGCTCAAGACTACTGTAGTTCACCAATCCTCTGGCAATTTCCTGACCGTTGCGATCGCACAACACTACGGCATCCTGATGGTCAAAACTGCCTTCCACCGCAATGATACCAGCGGCCAGCAGCGATTTTCCGCCACTACAAATCGCGTTCACGGCTCCTTCATCCAGGTAAAGTTTGCCTGCGGGAACCAGACCATGCGCAATCCAGCGCTTACGAGCACTGGCAGGTCGAGGTTGCGGCTCAAAATGGGTGCCGATCGATGCCCCGGCCAGAATTTTGACAATATTTTGGGGAGTACGTCCCTCCGTGATTACTGTCCGCACTCCGGCTCCCGTTGCAATTTGAGCCGCTGACACCTTCGTTCTCATGCCGCCCGTTCCCCAGTTGGAACCGCGATCGCCCACCTGTACCTGCAGGGATTTCAATTCATCCAAATGGTTAACGACGGAAATCGGTTGGGCATTGGGATCCAGGCGGGGATCGGCAGAGTAGAGGCGATCGACATCCGTGAGCAGGAACAGCCAATCGGCCCCAACTAAACTGGCGACCAGAGCCGAGAGAGTATCGTTATCGCCAAACCGCAATTCATCGACCGCTACTGTGTCGTTTTCATTGACGATCGGAATCACCCCCAGGTTCAATAACTCCTGGAAGGTACGCTCCACATTCAGGTAGCTGGTTCGCTGCACCAGATCGCCTCGCGTCAGTAGCACTTGAGCGATCGGTTGTTGCAGGGCGGTAAATAAATCATCGTAAACCCGGATTAAGCGCCCCTGTCCCACCGCGGCTACGGCCTGTTTCAGGGCAATTGTTCGGGGACGATCGCTCAACCCCAGGCGAGCACACCCAACCCCCACGGCTCCGGAGGAAACAAGTACTACCCGGTAGCCCTGATGCCGTAAGTGACTCAAGGTTTCTACCAGACTGGCGATCGTAGACAAGGCCAATCCGCCCGCTGGCGAACGGGTGAGACTGGATGTACCAATTTTGACGACAAGTGTTTGCACCATAACATCATCCCAAACAAAGCGCCGACCCTCTATGGTTGAGAGCCAGCGCTTTGCCTAAGTATTCACGGGGATTTATCGTTAGGGTCTTTATGTGGCCGACCCCATTTGAACTGTCTATAGAATGGCAGGAATCTGAAAAACTCAAAGAATACGTAATGTTTTCTTTATATTTACTCATACAACCATTTGTTGATTTTTATATATTTTTCCAACTTTAGAGAGTTTTTGATTGATCGCTGGCTAAAGATGCTCCCAACCGTTGCGATAACCAAACTTCAAAAGAATGGAGCGGGGAGCGGGCAGCCAGTTGATCCGGTGTGACCATCGGTTCTACCAGAATCGTGAACATCCCCAGGCGATTTCCAGCCAGCACATCGGTCAGCAGGCGATCGCCCACCATTCCTACTTGTTCCACAGGCAATTGCATGGCTTCAACTGCCCGTCTAACTTTACGACGAGACGGTTTTCCAGCCCCGGAGATGTAAGGCAAATCCAGAGATTTGGCAATTCGTCGGATGCGAGCTTCACTGATATTGTTGCTCACTAGCCAGAGAGCAGCCATTTGCCGCACCTCTTCCACCCAGGGGAGTAATTCTTCCGAGATTTGAGCCGCCCGAAAAGGCACCAAAGTCTCATCCACGTCTAAAACCAATCCTTTCAAATGATGGTGTTTAAGCGTGTCTGGAGTGAGTTGTAGAATCGTCCCCTGAACAATCAGGTCAGGTTGTAACAGTTTGCCAAACATAGTTATTGAGGGGTGGGCTTTGCAGCCTCTCGTTGATCGTGAATAGCAGTTTGCGCGGCCTGGTGTTCTTTCAATGTCCGGCTAAAGACATGGGTACCGTCGTACCGCGCCACAAAATACAGGTAGTCCGTTGCTTCTGGATTCAGAGTTGCTTCCAGGCTGGCCTTTCCAGGACTGGCGATCGGCCCAGGCGGTAAGCCAGGATTGACATAGGTGTTATAGGGATGGGGAGTCTCCACCTGTTTAAAGGTGAGGGGGCGATCGGGAGTTTGTTTAATGCCAAACGCATATTCAACCGTAGGATCAGAAGCCAGGGGCATGCCTTTTTTTAACCGATTATCAAAGACTCCCGCAATCCGTTGACGCTCCTGGGGAACAACCGCTTCTTTTTCGACCAGACTCGCTAAGTTTACCCACTGGCTCAAGCTGAGAGTCGTTTTGCCCTGATGCTGTTGGTAAATCGGTAGGGCCACCTCTTCAAAGCGATCGAGCATCTGTTTGACGATCGCATCAGGACTGACTGTTGCTCCCGCCGGAATTTGGTAGGTGTCTGGAAATAAATACCCTTCTAAGCGCGGAAAACCTGTCATGGGGCTAGTAGCGGGGAGCCAGGGATATTCAGCCAGAGAAACTCGCTCTGTCGCCGCCAGAAACTCTTGAGCTGGGAAAAACCGCTGCTGCTCAAAATATTGCGCCATTTGTTTGATCGACCAGCCCTCCGGGATCGTGAAACTCTGTTGCGCCACATCGCCTGACCAGATGCGAGCCGCAATTTCTGGCATTGATTGGGTTTTGAAAAGTTGATAGGTTCCTGCTTGAAACCCACCTTTGTCATCCTGTACAGCTAACCAGCGTGCCCAGAGATTCCAGGCCAGGGCCGAGTGGATTAATCCCAGAGTTTCCAGATCTTTGCCAATTTCCTGAGCGGAGGTACCCGGAGGAATCCGGAGATTAATGGGCTGGTCATTGGTTGGGCTACCAGTGGTTGAGATGGCGGGGGCGCTTGCCCAGATCCACCACTGATAACCACGCCAGCCCGCAAAGCCCAGCAAGGCTAATACCAGGACTAAGAAAATAGACGTTTTAGGAACTCGCTTCGTCATAAAAAAGGTGCCGATCGCAGCGGACACCCATGAATATTACCCCTGAGTCTTAAGACTCAGCCGATTCAAATTCATCAAACAGTTGATCTTCGATCATGGCAAGCATTGGCTCAAGCTTTTTGAGTTCTTCAGGAGAGAGTAGCTTAGGTTGATTATCTTCGTCCATACGCACCAGGATAAAGCAAGGATCTAAAGGAGCGTAAACGGCAAACTCCTGTTCTTCATAGTAAAAACTGGCTAAAAATTGCAGTTCTTCTACTTCTTCTTCATCCTCTGCTGCTAGATCTAAAAACTCATCCTCTTCATCCAGGTCGGGGAGTTCTCCCTCTACGGTCAGCATGACAGCCGTTCGTTTTAGGGTAAGGTTTTGTTCTTCCAGAACCGCTTTGGCGATCGCAAAGACCTGATCAATGATCGCTTCATCTTCAACGGGAACGGCTTCTTCATCCTCATCGTCGGTACCCTGCCACTCAAAAATTTCCACCGGTGAATCGGCAGGGAGCAGCAACGCATAGTCCTGGTTATCGACTTCCAAAAAACGCTCAATGGTACAGGCGATGGTACGTCCAGTTTCATCGTCTGTCAAAACGATGGTTTCACCATTGATTTCTAAATCGTCCTCGTGCACTGCAGATTTTCCTCCTGGATAGTGCTTAATCAGCATTCTGCCAAATCAGTACAAATTTATGCTCCAGTGCCCTCTGGGAGAACGCTGGCGGTTAAATTTGGGTTGAATTGGAGCGAGCGTTTTGCGATCGTCGCTCATCTAGCCATTGTTGCAGAATCAGGGACGCGGCTTTCCGATCGACCAAACCTTTTTGCCGGGAGGGAGCAATTCCTTCCGCCTGCAGCAATTGTTCTGCCTGAAACGAGGTGAGTCGCTCATCGACATATTCCAGCGGCAATTGCAGGGCTTTGGCGATCGCGATGGCAAATTTCTGGATCTGGCGGGCCTGCGCTCCTAACGTTCCATCCATTGAGTAGGGGAGGCCAACGACCAGGGTGTCAACCTGGCGATCGTTCACCAATTGTTGCAAGGCAGCCAGATCCGCCTGAAACGACTTGCGTTCGATCGTCGTGATGCCAAAGGCAATCAATCCGGTGCCATCACAACCTGCTACCCCAATTCGCTTCTTACCAACATCCAGTCCTAAGGCAGAAATTGGCATGAATCGGCCCACTAGCAACACGGCCCTTCTGGAGGAGAGTCTGGGAAATCTTTCCCAGATAAATCCAAAACCGATTTGTTGATTCCGCCTGGCTTAGAGGCGGATTTTGCATTGCGAGTCGGTGGTTTGAACTTTGCCGGATGGTGAGGTTGAATCAGAGAAATCCGGCTAGGAACGGGCTTCCGGGCTGGTTTCAGACCTTGAAACACCTCTGGCAGTTGCAAATCCAAACTGAGCTTGGATTCCCTTACCTTATGCCACACAGAGCGAGACATCATCAACGTGTGGGCAATCCGGCTGGCCCCCAGGCGTTCCAAATATTCCTCCCGCTCTTTGTGATAATCCGAGGAAACCAGTTGCAAGGGACTTTCTGGAAAGTCCTGGGTAATGCGTGCCATCTGAGACATCAACTCTGGATATAGCCAGGTGTAGGCCGGATTCACCGTCAATTGGGCCTGATGAGGACGGGAACCATCCCGACACAACTGCACCTGGAAGTAGCCGATCGCCGCCTTTCGTTGCGACTCAAACACATAGCCACTGATCACTTCCGTGTGATTGAGCCAGTTCTTGATTCCCTGACACAAGGAACCCACCAGACTGGTTTTGAAATCCTCAACATGGCGATCGAAGACCTGACGCAGCAGGGGCGGCATCGACATCGTATCAAGTTGATACAGCAATTGAGCATCCGCATTACTGACGGGTAACAGGTTCGGTAAATCTGGCTCCCGTTCGGCCAGTTCTTGCAACTCCTCTGGACTAATTTCCCAGTAGGTCATCTGCGCCAGGGGTTGAAATCCATTGTGCCGATACAGAGCCAGCAACTCTGTATCATTCACATTCACTTCCAGCAGCCAGTTGCGGGCTTCCCAGGTCTTCTCAAAACAGTGGCGCAGGAGTAGCGAACCAATATGCAAAAAGCTGGGAGTCTTCACCACGGTTGGGGATTCGCTTAAGCCAGGGGAAAGGGACATCGCTGCTTCCCCCTTGGGAACCTCAGAGTCTGCCGCGATCTCATTTACAAGCGCCACGCGATCGACCCGCCAGGTACTGCGAGTGCGATTAAAGGGAGATACCTGAATCACCCCTTGCAACTTACTGTCTCGTTCTGCC
>JBBIQC010000259.1:0-6809 GCA_037442585.1 Oscillatoriales cyanobacterium bin_317 | reverse complement strand
TTCCCAAGCCGATACCAACTTGAATCTCAATGGCAATCTCGTGATTTCACTGCCAGCAGGCAATCACAGTGTCAGCTTGCAATGGATGAAACCGTATAACAACATCCCCACCTGGAGTAGTTTCCCGTCCTGGGGGGATGGATGTATCGGTGGCAGGACTTTAGTGGTGATGGCGTTTTATCAATGATCTATAAGTCCATCAATGTAGGGTTAACATCATGCCTGAAATTTTTGAGAGTATTCAATTCCGTCGCAATGACATTGATCCCAGTCAGTGGCCTCAACTGAGTTGCAGTGCCGCTAATCAATTAGCCCTCACTAACAGTAGCCTCCGACTAGATGCGAATCAGGAAATTGTCTTCCAGGGGAACGGGCAACTGAGAATACCAGGTGATTTGCGACTGCTCACGGGCGATCCAGCCACCGAAAAATTCGTCCTGCTTGCCAATGGCAATGTGGGTATTGGTGAGTCCAGTCCCACCACGAAGCTATCGGTCAATGGTACGCTGAAACTGCAACAAGGTATTGCCGTGAATGAATTCTCTAACGACGGCAACCTCACGGACAACAGCGATTTAACAATTCCGAGTGAAAAAGCGGTTAAAACCTACGTTGATACTCGGATGACAACAAAAGCAACTCTGAATGGTTTGGTGACTCAGGACTTTCAAACTAGAAATCTGACTGTAGCCGGCAATTTGGAAGTGACAGGCACTACTACGTTTCGTAATATTGAGCAGCATCAGGGGGATCTAGAACTGGGTAACGAAGATACGGATCAAGTCCGAATTCGTGGAGTTGTGCGATCGACCCATTCTTCTGGAACTTTGCAAATTACCAATCCCATCAATGTTACTGGTGCCATTACAGCCACTACGTTTGTCGGTAATGGTGCAGGATTAACTGGATTGCCAACCCAATGGCTGACTAGCGGCTGTAATATTAGTTACAGCAGTGGTAATGTTGGCATTGGAGCGAACCAACCTGGGGATAAGTTGGAGATTGTAACGTCAGGAGATCCAAATAATGGGCTAACTGTTCGAGAACCAGGAACAGGTTCGGTATCTTTGAATCTTAAGAATCAAAAGGGGAAATGGCGTATTTCAGGCCCTCGCTCTTATGAATCTGGCAATTCGCTCAGCATTTTCTGGAACAACAATACAGCTTACTTAGGTCCCTATTTGTCGATTCAGGATAACGGAAATGTTGGCATTGGAGCGGGCAGCCTATCAGTAAAGGGTGATATTTCATTTGGTGCAACGCTCTCTACTCCTGGTCGTATGCATATCACAGGTGGAGAAACGCTTTATCTACTTCACAAAAATGGAGCTATTGTAAGCAAAGCTTGGGGTGGGAATGGAAACCTAACGGTTGAAGGCGATATTAATATCTGTGGGCGTATTGTTAGTACGAAGGGGCTTTCTCCTGGTACAAATTACGTTTTTAACAGAGACAAGGATAGATTTCCATTGAAATACCCTACACCAAATGACGCTCAGTTACTGTTTTATGACTATGGAGGAGGGAACTGGGCTGGTATAGGTGTTGACACCAGTGGCTATATCTGGATGCGGGCAGGATGGGATGATGCTAACTCTAACATTTTACTGATAGGCCCAGACCGTATACGAGCTACTACCGGCTTATATGATCGTGCTTATCCAAGGGATGCTAATGCGTAAAATCTTGTAGAGAGTTGACAAATAGATAATCTATGGACAAATAGCTTTGATTGACCCAAGTCTCCTTATGTTTACACAGCTTAAGTTGACAACGATCGTCAAAGAATTGTTGAGAGAGTTTGTGTTTATTAGCAAAATTGCTACAAAAAGAAGACGATAGAAAGTAAAAGCCTCAGCGATTGCATCCCGGAGCGTGATCATGCAAGGTCAACGGGTCAAACAAACCAAAACAACAGAAGTTGTCTTACAGCGGAACGCAGTAACGGAACTAAAGCCGCCCGGATCGGTGCGTACTCCAGCAGCCCATCCATTGCTCAAGTTACAACGCCAGTTTGGAAACCGCGCTGTAACTCAGATGGTTCAGGCAAAACTGAAGATTGGCAAACCCAATGACGTTTATGAGCAGGAAGCCGATCGCGTGGCAGATACCGTCATGCGGATGCCCGATCCCGTGATTCATCGCCAAGCGGACGAGAAAAAAGACGAGTCGGCTCAGATGAAGCCGCTGGCATCAGGAACGGCATCGCTGGTGCAACGAGCCGATGAGGAAGAAACCGCCCAGGCAAAACCATCAGTTGGGCCGATTACGCCCCTTGTACAACGGCAAGCAACAGACGAGAAGCAAGACGAAACGGCTCAAATGCTGCAGCGGCAGGCAGCAGATGAGAAAAAAGATGAAACTGCTCAAATGCTACAACGGCAAGCAGCGGACGAGAAGAAAGATGAAACCGCTCAAATGCTACAACGACAGGCAGCAGATGAGAAAAAAGACGAAACCGCCCAGACCAAATCTGCAGCGGATGCTACTCCTGCTGTCGGCGAGCACCTGGAAAGTCAGATCCAAACCATGCGCGGAGGTGGCAAAGCCTTACCAGAAGAGACACGCAGTTTCTATGAGTCACGCTTTGGATATGATTTTGGTGGCGTGCGGATTCACACAGATGCTAATGCCAGTGATGCGGCCAGCCATTTAAATGCTCAAGCGTTCACCGTTGGGCGAGATATTTTCTTCAACACCGGACGCTATGAACCCCATACCAGCCAGGGCAAATGGTTGCTGGCACACGAATTGACCCATACAGTCCAGCAGCATCCATCTACCCCCCTGGCGGCCAAGCGTAAACCTGCACTGACTCAACCCGATCGCGGCTCTCCCCATCCCCAAGCCTCATCACTGCCTGTAAAAAAAAAGGCAGCGATCGCCCTTTCACTCAGTCCCAGGGGCATCCTTCGGCGTAAAGTCGCTGGTGGTAAAGCCCCCGCATCCCCAGCCCAAGATCCCGCATTTCAGGCCGTAATTAAGAAAGCTAAAGCGGTTGCGAAACAACAAAAGCACCATGCACCTGCCAAAAGCAAAGCAACTGAAGCGCAAGCAGCGGCTGTCCCACCTGCCAACGATGTGGCCAGCAAAGCGGCAGGCAAACAGGTGCAGCAGATGGATCAGCAGCAGCCGAAAGCCTTTAATCGGAATGCCTTTAAGGCGGCATTGTTGGCCAAGATTGCAGCCAGTGCCCCGAAAAATCTGGAAGAAGCCGACAAATTTAAGGAAAGCGGCAAGTTAGATGCAGTCAAAGGGGATTTAACCGGACAGGTTGATAGCAGTAAAAAGCAATCTGGTGGCGCGATCGAAACGGCAGTCAAAGGTACCCCCAACCCCAGTGGCATTGAACCAAAATCGGTTGCTCCATTGCCCCCCAATCCAGCAGGTGCGCCTCCCTCAGGTATTGATGCGGCCCAGGCTACCCCCAAGCCCAAATCGAATGCAGAAGTGTCGCTGCAAGAAGGCAGTCAGTCACTGGACAAACAGATGGCGGACGCAGATATCACCACTGGCCAACTCAAAAACTCCAGGGAGTCGGATTTTCAAGCGGCGGCAGAGGCCAAAGATCAGGCGCAGAAAGATGCGGTTACAGCACCCCAGGCGTATCGTCAAAGTGAACAAGCTGTACTGACTCAGGCCCAATCTCAAGCGGTCACCACGGCCAAAACCCAATTGACGGGGATGCACGCAGCACGTACCCAAGGGCAAGCCAAAACTACCACTGCCCAACAAAAAGCCAAGAGCCAGGATGAACAAAAGCGAACCGAAGTTGCGAATGAGCTAAAAGCAATTTATGAGCAAACGAAGAAAGCCGCTGAAGATCGGTTGGCACGGTTAGATACGGAAGTCAATCAGGCGTTTGATCAAGGCGCAACGGCGGCTCAACAAGCCTTTGAGGATTATGTCAAACGGCGCATGGATGCCTATAAGGACGATCGCTATGGTGGTATCGGTGGATCCGCCCTATGGCTGAAGGATAAGTTATTTAGTCTGCCTCCTGTTGTCAACAAGTTTTACGAAGAAGGGCGACAACTTTACATCAAAGCGATGGATGGGGTACTGGACAGAGTTGCCATCCTGGTGGAAAAAGGTTTGAACGAAGCCAAGGCTGAAATCGCCAAGGGTAGAAAGGCCATTCAGGCTAAATTGGATGCTCAACCTGCAAATCTCCGTAAGGCATTGCAACAGGATGCTGAGGCGATTCAAGGTCAGTTTTATCAACTAGAACAAAGTGTTGAGGATAAACAAAATCAACTGATTGATTCGCTGACTCAGAAATACAACGAACGACTGCAAGCGATCGATGCCCGCATTGAAGAAATGAAAGCCCAAAATAAGGGCCTGGTAGATGCCGCGATAGATGCCGTGGGTGGTGTGATCAAAACCATCCTGGAATTGAAAAACATGCTGCTGGGAGTTTTGAGCCGTGCTGCTGCTGCCATTAAGAAGATCATCAAAGACCCGATCGGCTTTTTGGGCAATCTGGTTTCTGGCGTGAAGCAGGGCTTCATGAACTTTGTCGGCAATATTGCCTCCCATTTGCAAAAAGGACTCCTGGGCTGGCTATTTGGCGCGATCGCCGAAGCCGGAATTCAACTGCCCGACAGCTTTGACCTGAAGGGCATCCTGCATCTGGTGCTGCAAATCCTGGGCGCAACCTGGGCCTTTATTCGGGCACGGGCGGTGAAAATCCTGGGTGAGAAAGTGGTCAAAGCGATGGAGTCCGCTGCCGAGATTTTCCAAATCCTGATGACCAAAGGCATTATGGGGGTGTGGGAATACATTCAGGAGCAACTCAGCAGCCTTAAAGATGTGGTCATCGAAGGCATCAAATCCTTCGTCACCGAGAGTATCATCAAAGCCGGAATCACCTGGCTGATTGGCCTGCTCAACCCCGCTGGTGCCTTTGTGAAAGCCTGCAAGGCCATCTATGACATCATCATGTTCTTCGTTGAACGGGGTAGCCAGATTCTGGCCCTGGTAAATGCCATCATCGACTCAGTGGGCGCGATCGCCGATGGGGCACTGGGTGTAGCAGCCAAATTTGTCGAAGATGCCCTTAGCAAAGCTATTCCCGTTGTCATCAGTTTCCTGGCTGCACTTCTCGGCGTTACTGGCATCAGCAAGAAGATTCAGGACATCATCAAGAAAGTTCAGGCTCCCGTTGGCAAGGCGATCGATTGGTTGATTAATAAGGCTTACAGCCTGGTCAAAAAAGCTGGAAAACTTTTGGGAATTGGTAAAGGTAAGGAAGGCCAACCTGACCATAGAACAGATGCGCAGAAACTTGCAGATCTCGATAAGGCAGTACAGGATGCCAACATAGCTTTGGAGGAAGAGGGGCGTCGGGACATAGCTGAGCGACGTCTAGCAGAGATTAAGAAACGTTATAACCTAACCCGAGCAGATATTGTTGTGGATGAGCGCAAGAAAGGAACAACAATCTTTCATGCTGAGTTAGAGATTAATCCAGTTGCTAAAAGCAAAAAGGTCGGTGAGATGGACTCCATCGATCCGCCGATTTCAGTAACACCTGCATTTTTCTGTAAGAAAACGCTTAATAAAGATGAGTTTAAACGACAGATAGAAATTCAGGAGTCCACCATCAATGCAATGGACGTTCATACTTGGTTTGCTAACCGCAAACGCTTTGAAAAGGAGGGAAGAAGTGCAGAAGGTACAAAATTGCAAAGACAAACACTAGATGCCGAGTATGCTGCATTTCGTGCCCGATTGATTGCAGATCGGTCTAAGGTTTATCGGAAACAGTATGGTCTAGCAGCTCCAGAGGCACTTGCCAAGGCAGAAGGATTTGCCAACAAGCTACTAGCATACACGACGACTGCAACTGGGCGTAGACGGTTCAAGATCTCCAAGTTAACAGATGCTGCAGATGGTACGACGATTGAGAATGAACTCTATAAAAAAGCTGCACTTCATGCACTCGACCAAGTCGCTGGGGGATCAGGCACAGACATTGTTGGTCTTGGAGGTGCACGCGAAGACTTTTCACTTGGTGCTCAGTGGAAAGGACAGCGGGTTGAAAACCTGGAAGAGAAAGTGAAACAGGAGGTGAAGGGCAAGAAAGCAGATGAACTCAAGAAAATCAAAATGAATGTGAAACTTCCTGTTATCTATGAGTAGGAGCGCACTAATGGAACTGTTTGCTGGATTACATGAAGCCCTGGGTAAGCCAGAAATTCACACTGAGCCACCCAAGTCATTTTTTGACAGCCCAGAGGCTAATGTAGATGAAGATCTAGTTGCTTTATGGCAGGAAGATGGGTGGGCTTGTTACAGTGAGGGATTGTTCTGGACGGTAAATCCCCAAGATTTCTTAGGGCTATCCAATGATTGGAGCATCGTACCTCCTCTAGCATTGGTATTCGGCAAAAATGCCTTTGGAGATCTCTTTCTATTACACGAAGGTGATGTGTTCCAACTTTCTGTTCAGTGGAATCGTCTGATGGAACTTGGACCAAGCCCTTACATTTTTCTAAATTCCACCCTCAAAGAGCCTAGCCTATGCGAGTCATTTCTTCAAAAGGAACTATTCAGGGCTGTCTATGAACGACTTGGTGAACTTGCGGCAGACGAGTGTTACGGATTATTTCCAGTTCTTCCCTTGGGAGGAAATGACGAAGACCCAAATGCTTACCATCGTGTCAAACTACGTGAATATCTCGCATCACTTGCGCAAGTACATGCCTGATATGCTTTAATTCCCACAGCTCCATGTAATCGCTTCTATGTAGGGCTTGCTGAGGAAGTCTAAAAGACTTAGGAGGATTGGATTTTAAGGGGAT
>JBBIQC010000258.1:0-6821 GCA_037442585.1 Oscillatoriales cyanobacterium bin_317 | reverse complement strand
CAGGAATGTTGAGCGGTAGTAGTAATGGCTGTACTCACCCCGTTCATGCTACTGGGAGTTTGTAGAGCACTGGCCACGGGATGATACAACACGGTCATTAAACAAGAGCAACCCGCCAGAAGTAGCAGATCTAGTTCTTTACTGGTTGGCTTCCGCCAATGCATGCGACGGGCACAGTGGGGGGAATTGACTGAATTGGGGTGTCTACGTGACATTCTCATCCTCTCTTTACAGTGGCCATTGAGGAGCGCAATGGTTCCTTAGTATATCTCCACTTTCCCTTTAGACTTCCCAGAAAAAATCCGGTTCCTGCAAAAGTTCTGCGAGAATTAGGCAGGAGTCAGTCGTTGCTTCGAGCCTTCCCAACGACCAGGACGACTGACCTTAATGAAATTGAATGGACTAGAGAACTATGTCAGAGAATTGGAGAAGCCAGGTTATTACTCAGGGTGTGCAGCGATCGCCCAACCGTGCCATGTTGCGGGCGGTTGGGTTTGGAGATGAGGACTTCACAAAACCGATCGTCGGAGTCGCCAGTGCTTACAGCACAATTACACCCTGCAATATGGGGATTGCGGCCCTGGCATCTCAGGCTGAGGATGGGGTACGGGTAGCAGGCGGAATGCCCCAGATTTTTGGCACGATTACCGTCAGTGATGGGATTTCCATGGGCACGGAAGGGATGAAATACTCCCTGGTTTCGCGGGATGTGATTGCCGATGCGATCGAGACAGCCTGCAATGCCCAGAGCATGGATGGGGTGCTGGCGATCGGCGGCTGTGACAAAAATATGCCAGGAGCCATGATTGCGATGGCCCGCATGAATATTCCCGCCATTTTTGTCTACGGCGGAACCATTAAACCGGGGCATCTGGAAGGGGAAGATTTGACGATCGTCAGTGCCTTTGAAGCCGTGGGTCAGTACAGTGCCGGACGGATTGATGAAGTGCGCCTCATGTCTGTGGAACGAAATGCCTGTCCAGGAGCTGGATCCTGTGGTGGGATGTATACAGCCAACACCATGTCTTCGGCGTTTGAAGCCATGGGCATGAGTTTGATGTATTCCTCCACGATGGCCGCTGAAGATCCCGAAAAGGCAGAGAACACCGCCCTGGCCGGAAAGGTGCTGGTGGAAGCGATTCGGAAAAACTTGCGGCCTCGCGACATTATTACTCGCAAGTCGATCGAAAATGCGATCGCGGTGATCATGGCAGTCGGTGGCTCTACCAATGCCGTCCTGCACTTCCTGGCGATCGCTCACTCAGCAGGAGTGCCCCTCACCCTGGACGACTTTGAGACGATTCGGGAGCGGGTGCCCGTCCTGTGCGATCTCAAACCGTCCGGTAGGTATGTTGCTACCGATTTGCATCAGGCAGGCGGCATTCCCCAGGTGATGAAGATGTTGCTAAATCACGGCTTAATTCATGGCGACTGCATCACCATTACCGGGGAGACGATCGCGGAACGGTTGAAGGATGTGCCGGATGAACCCCGTTCCGACCAGGATGTAATTCGTCCCTGGAACAATCCCATGTACACCAGTGGCCACCTGGCAATCCTGAAAGGAAATCTCGCCTCGGAAGGGGCGGTTGCCAAGATTACGGGCGTTAAAAACCCGGAAATTACTGGCCCTGCCCGTGTATTTGAGTCCGAAGAGGAATGTCTGGATGCGATCCTGGCTGGCAAAATTAATCCGGGCGATGTGATTGTGATCCGCTATGAAGGGCCAAAAGGTGGGCCGGGAATGCGGGAAATGCTGGCTCCCACTTCGGCCATTATCGGAGCGGGATTGGGAGATTCCGTGGGTCTGATTACCGATGGCCGTTTCTCTGGCGGCACCTACGGCATGGTGGTTGGCCATGTGGCTCCAGAAGCGTATGTCGGTGGCACGATCGCCCTGGTTCAGGAAGGAGACTCCATCACCATCGATGCCCACGCCCGCCTATTGCAACTCAACGTTACGCCGGAAGAACTGGAACGTCGTCGCGCCGCATGGCAACCCCCACAGCCTCGCTATACTTCTGGTGTACTGGCCAAATACGCCAGCCTCGTTTCCACCAGCAGCCGTGACGGATTTAAACCTCCAGCTTTAAGGCCAGGAAACCGGGTTTCTACCGTAAAAACCCATTTCATCAGCTAAATTACAAGCAACCCGGTTTCTCGACCTGTGAATTTGAATGCAGCTCATGCGAAGTTCAACATCCAAATCCAGCCATTAGCCAGATCTGGCTGCGTCATTGCGGGCTTAGACAATTAACCTCTTTGCCTGATGCCATTTCTATGCTGGTTTTTCCACTAATACAGTGACGGCAGCGACCGCGATTAGCATTTCGTCGTTTTTGTCATTCAGAGTTGCGATCGCTCGTCCCTGAACAATCATCCCCCCGGTTTCTACTTTCAGGCTTTTGCGACCAAAGGGCAGAACGGCTAACACTTCTGCTTCTCTTACCTGCTCCGGGTAGGGCACCGCTACCTGCACTTCCACAATCATGTCATTGGGATGCTCCAACCCTGCCACTTCCCAAATTCCTGGCAGCGCATTGTGAGCGATCGCATTTCTCACGGCCCGTGCCGCCGCGATCGTCGGTTCCTGCCCATGCTGGTCAATCCCCATGCCCATCTCAATAATGAATCGCTTCAAAGCCATCACTTTCCCTCCTTCTCCCATTCAGGCCAGGATTGAAACGCTTAATTTTGAATTTTCAATTCCTACTTGCCTCCTCCTGGTGCCCAGTTCTGGAAGCCTTCTAAATGACTCCAGTAGGCCATATATCCTGTTTGTGCCCAAATCAGAGCAGCTACCAGGAGTACAATGGTACCCACAATGCGCCAGGTGCGGTTACGCTGCAGTGGCCAGAGGGTGGGAAAGGCGCACACGCCGCCCAATCCCGTCAGGATAAAGCCGATCCCCGTAATTAAGGGTTGTTTGGTCAGTCCCAAATTCATCAGACGCAGACCGATCACGATCGCCGTCCAACCTGCAAAGAAGGCATAAATCGCCAGGGTAAATAATTCCCAGCCCTGCGCCAGGCTGATTGATGTACCGACAAACAGAATCCCAAACAAAACACTGGTTTCACCAAATGCGATATTGAAACTACCGGGAACAGGCCAGGTAAAGATCATGTGCAGTCCAGTTGCAAGAGCGATCGCACCTGTGATGCCAAAACCCGGCACCCAGCGAGACGGCTTGGGGTCATCGAGTCCGGCATAGACAAAATAGGCCAGCAGAACCAGGCCTGCGACCATGTTAATGAGCATCAGGGTGATGTAGTCGATGAACATGGGAAATGGGGGTGAATGGTGGATAGTGGATAGTGGATAAATCGGCTGGGTAGGGGCTGGACCCCAACCATCCTCTAAAAGCTTAAGCCCATTTCACCAAGCAGGACTCTCAGGCGATCGGTGTTTTGGCGGACAGAGTTGGCAGAGGTGTGCAGGTCAGCCAGTTCCTGTTCCGTTAAGTCTAGGTCCAGAATGCTTTCTACCCCCTTGCATCCCAGGCGGCAGGGAACACCGATGAAAATATCATTCAGTTGATATTGTCCTTGCAGATGGGCGGCGATCGGCAAAATGCGTGGTTGGTTGTAGAGAATCGACTCTACCATCACACACACGGCAGAAGCTGGGGCGTAGTAAGCTCCTCCAGTTCGCAACAGCTCAACAATTTCGGCCCCACCGTTACGAGTACGGGTGACAATTCGGTCGATCGCTTCCGGACTCAAAAAGCGATCGATGGGAATGCCATTGACTGTAGAGTAGCGGGGCAGGGGCACCATCAAGTCCCCGTGGCTGCCCAGTACCGTGGCATTAATATCCGTAATGGATACACCTAACTCCATGGCAATAAAGGTTTGGAACCGGGCAGAATCAAGCACTCCGGCCATCCCCATGACCTGATAGGTAGGCAGACCACTGACTTTCCAGGCGACATAGGTCATCACATCCAGAGGGTTCGTAACCACGATCAGGATGGCATTCGGCGCGTAAGTCATCACCTTTTGGGTCACATCCAGAATAATCTTGCCATTGGTGAGCAGCAAATCATCTCGGCTCATGCCTGGTTTTCGAGGTAATCCGGCAGTGATCACAACGACATCTGAACCCACAAGATCGGCATAATCATTGGTTCCTTTAATGATGCGATCGTGCCGTTCAACTCCTCGCGCTTCCATCAAATCCAGAGCTACCCCCTGAGGCCGCCCCTCCACCACATCCAGGAGCACGACATCCGCAATATTTTTTTCTGCCAGACGCTGAGCCAGGGTAGCTCCGACATTTCCTGCACCAACCACTGCCACTTGAGCAGTATCACAAATGATTTCAGAAGGACGTAAAACCATAAAAAGGCACCATCAATAACGGCTGATTAAAAATGTTGGGTACAGCCACTTCTGGTGCCTTTATTATCGGTCAGAAAACCAGGGAGAAAGGCAAAATGCAGATTTTGGTAATCTTTCGCAATGCCTATTCTTGAAATGCTTCCAGTTGTTCTGTCTTGAGCCAGATGTTAGGAGTGGGAGTAATGCCAAATTTTACCAGGGCATAATCTCCACTCAGGTCTACGACCTCACCCTTACTATCAAAGATGTAAGGCGGAAAGCGAGGATCACTGGCTTGCGCTTCCAGGCTTCCCTCCAGTTTCTCTCTCACTGCTCGGACAAAATCACCGCGTTTGATGGGCATAGGGATCTCAATCTGATTCACGTCTTTACAGAATTTTAAGCCCTGATGGGAGCGAGAAAACTACCTCAGGCAGGCTAAACGATAGATGTTTTGGGGCCACTTCATAAGCATTAACCACTATCGCAACTGCCAGCATCTCCTAACGCTTCACCCTAAGCATTGATGTATTACGGCGATCGCTTAACATATCCCACAAAACTGTAAGGAACTTGCGCAAAAATAAAATCCCTACAGCCGGTAAGTTATTTAACGGCAAGTCCGTAAGGGAGTGAGGAACTCGATTTAGTCGCGTTACCAGGCTTTTACAGCCGATCGGCCCACTCTGGCTAAATTCACCAGTTGGCTAACCACGGGCACAACGTCAAACCACGCAGTGCTATGGATGTCACTGCGAGAACTGCGCTGAATTCCCAGGTTAGGAATGCTTCTTAGAGCCACTACATCTGGATTTTGGGCACGGAAGGTGTTGTAGGCTCCATCAAGATGCATCGGGCCGCCTTCCGGATGACCGGGAGGACGGTGCTGCAACATTTCGAGAAAATGAATTAGCCGATCGAAAATTTTTCCATTGACTCCATAAAAGTGAGTGGTAAGAATCTCTTCGGAAAAGGGTAAGAATTGCGCGGTTGATGAAGTGGATGGAATATTTTTGTTATGGCCAAAATACGCAAATCCCCAATCTGCCTGTCGCAGTTGCTCGATCAGGCTGTTTTGATCGGCTTGTAGTTGCTTTTTGATCAGCAGATCATCCTCCATGATCAGGACGTTTGACAGTCCTTCCTGGCGAGCCATCTTCAGAATCTGTAAATGGCTCATAAAACAACCCCGCGCCCCGATTCCAGGAAATCCGTTTGCTTCAGTCGGTCGAATGGCAGGAAAAATTTCCAACTTGCCTGGTGTTAGGGGCATTCTAACCGTTTCCAGGTTTTGGGTAATTGCCTGCCGCCGATCGCTGCGCTCCGGTAGGTTAATTATGTAGGCCCGTTCAAAAAAGTCCAGGATGTTCATGGAAATCTTGTTTTTTAAGAACAATTAAGTTGTGGCACCAGCGTAACCCAGCACTTATTCTCGCTCTCTCTTTCCAAAGGATTAGGAAATTTACGTAAGTAATCACCGAAACTATAACAAGCTTTACAGCCTACATAAGTAATAGCCGACACTATACAAAGCTTTACAGTACAATGCTTAATCCTGGCTCTTGTCTGAAATGAGTTTTAATTGAACCGGGATCAGTTACCTATGAGGTTTTTGGGCATTGATTTAGGGTGGGTTTCGGGAGCCAGTGGGTTGTGCTGTTTAGGATGGCAGGGAAATCAGTTAGAGCTATTGGATTTACAACGGTTGGAGGCGACAGAAGACCTGCTGAATTGGGTCGATCGCTGGTTGCCAGCCGGGGAACCAGGAGGGATTGCCGTGGATGCGCCGACGCTGATTCCCAATGCAACGGGGATGCGATCGCCCGATCGTCTGGCTCATAAGCACTTTGGTAAATACCATGCAGGCTGTTATCCCGCCAACTTAAATTCTCCCTTTGCCCAGCGCACGGTGGCTTTTGGTTTGAGTCTGGCAGCACGAGGATTTGATCACGCTCCCACGATCGTCCCCAAACAATCCCAACGCTTCCAAATTGAAGTCTTTCCCCATCCCGCGATCGTTCACCTGTTCAACCTGGAACGGATTTTGAAATACAAGAAAGGTGTATTAGCAGAGCGGCGATCGGAACTATCCCGCTTACGCCAATATATTCACGAACGGCTGCACATTCAGGAACCTGCCTTAGATGTGGGTCGGGCAACCATCCCAATCCCCGACATTCCCCAACGAGGAGCCGATGTCAAAGCTGTAGAGGACCAGCTAGACAGCATCATCTGTGCCTACGTTGCGGCTCACTGGTGGTACTGGGGCGTAGAGCGCAATCAGGTTCTGGGCGATCGGGCAGCAGGATACATTGTTGTCCCAAATCCGATTTGAGAGGAGAGCCTGTCATTGTTCATTGGTTATTGCTCATTCGTCGCTGGTCATTAGACTTCTGGCAAATTGGAAAAAACGTCGGATGGGCAAAGGGAACGTGCCCATCCTCTCATTCTGGCTGATTTGAATGGGCACGCCAAGCTCTGCCCATCCTCCTGATGATG
>JBBIQC010000257.1:0-6858 GCA_037442585.1 Oscillatoriales cyanobacterium bin_317 | reverse complement strand
AAATATCATGCTCCATTAGCCCCAAGGGCTGGTTTATGTCCGAATGGATTCTGGAATTTATTGATGTGTCCTATAGTTACCCCTATAGTCGTCAAGCTGCGATTCAGGGGTTAACCCTGAGAGTGCCAACTGGCAAAAAATGTGGGCTGATTGGTCAAAATGGGTGCGGCAAGACGACGTTCTTTTTGCTGGCCAATGGTCTTTACCAGACGCAGCACGGGGTTATTCGCTGGCAGGGACAACCTATTCACTACGATCGCACCTTTTTGACCCAGTTGCGCCAGCAGATTGGGTTAGTGTTTCAAAATCCGGAGCATCAGTTGGTGGTTTCTACGGTCGAAGAAGATATTTCCTATGGGTTATGCAACCTCGGTCTACCCGAACCCGAAGTTGCTCGACGAGTCCAGCAGGCGATCGCCCAATTTGATCTGAGCGAACTGGCTCATCAACCCATTCACCATCTCAGCTTGGGGCAAAAGAAGCGGGTATCGCTGGCCGATGTCATGGTGCTGCAGCCGCAACTCCTCTTACTGGATGAACCGACAGCCTATCTGGATGCCCGTCACACGCAAGACCTGATTGGACAACTGCAACGGATTCATGCGGCTGGAACGACGATCGTGTTAGCCAGCCATGATCTTGACTTTCTGTACCGTTGGGCCGATTGGATTTTTGTCATGGATCAGGGGCAACTGGTTCTGGAAGGTACTCCCCAAAGCATTTTTGCCCAACGACAAAGATTGGAACAATTGCAGCTTGGCATACCGCTGGCGATTGAGTTGATTGATCGAATTAAGGCGATCGTTGAAGAAATGCATGCCCAGCGATCGAACCATCCCAATTCCACCAACGGTTGAAAGCCATTGTGACGAGTTTGGGCTGATCTGCTGCTGCCGAGTTGGGTCATTCAAAAGAAATCCCAACAAAAGGGCGGCTCTGCTTGCCATGCATGATCCAGTTGAGCCAGTAAGGAGTCATCCCCCTCGACTGCCAACTCTCCAGTCCACAAGAGATCCCGCGATCGTCGCACACCGCAAAATAACTGAGTTAAATGCTCAATGGAGAGTTTTACGATCGGGCCAGGGTGATCCTCGATGGGGTGGATCTGTCCGTCCCTGAACTCACATCCAAGGGTTTGTTGGCCAAAAATTGGATCTCTGATCTGGAAGGTGATCGCAAACGCGGGATGGAAACCAATGGGACGCTGTTGCAAGGCGGTTGTCACATCTGCTAACCGCCACATCAACCCACCTCCTGTTTCTCCAAAGTGACGAACTAGCCCAAACTCGAAAGGGGAGTGGGATAGAGTGGGATCTCGTTGTTGCTCGTTTAACAGGTGGGGAAAGGGATCGGCAGGGAAAGTTGTCCAGACGATCGTCGAGATTTGGTCGCGCAGGGAGGCTAAAAATCCTAGAATTCCTCGGTAAGCGGAAGGGGTTAGGGCCACCCATTCCCGAACTATCACAGCCTGCACGTTTTTGGGAGGATCCAGCACGGCAAACTGCAAAACGACATAGCCCAATAGTTGCCCGGACTCCTGATAGATATAAATTTCTCGTCCTGCGACAGGTTTTAACCAGGATTGCCATTGCCAGTCCTGTCGCTTCAGCCAGCCATTGTGTTGGGAGGCCGCCTGGAAGTAAATTTCTTTAAGCGCAGGAGTTTGCTGATCGCAATTGCTGGGAAAAATGCGCGATCGCTCCTGATACAACGGTAACTGCCGTGTCGAAACCCGGTATTGATGCACTGGCTCGACCCAGGCCCAGCCCAATCGTCGGTAAAAGCCATGCTGAAAGGGATAAAGCGCCATAAGGGGAATCTGCTGCTCTCTGGCCGCTTTCAGGGCATGTTCTAGCATCAGGCGGGCAACTCGCTGCCCCCGCCGATGAGGAGCTACGGCTACACCGCCAATTCCCATGATGGGCACTTCCTGTGCCTCGAAAAAAGCGGTGAAGTCCAGTTGGGTATAAACGCCGATCCCCTGGTCCGTTTCATCTTCCACAGCCAGAAACAGCTTTCGTCCAGGCAAATTCACCGTATCACCATACCACTGCTGAATTGCCTCGTTCGATTGCAGGGGAGCAAAGGCAAGGCGATCGAGGTTGACAATTTGTGATAAATCACTGTCTTTGGCTGGACGCACGGTAAGGCTGGTAGGATCAGGCATATTCCGGTGGGAAAAGTTTATACCAACGAATTCTCGGGACGAACGGCGATTTGCCCCGACCCAAGAATTTCACTTTAATTCATTCCCCACTCCTACGCACCAGAGGTACTAGCTCAAGCCGTAAAAGAACGCCCTAGACCCAGGGCAGCCAGCCGTTTGCGGAAAGTGATGGAGCTTTTATCTCCGGCAATATGTACTTCATCGGCCAAATTGATCGGCAAATCTTCGGGCCATTGCTCCTCGACGATGGCCTTATCCTCTGCAAACACCTGATGGTTGAAATCGAGGGTGTCTTGCAGGGGGGCATCTTTGTCAAAGTTGCGACAAATCGGCACAAAAACGCGGGTCTTACGAGCTGACAGGGGGGAAGCCGCATTGAGGATGTGCAATTCTCCACGGGGAAAGAAAACTGTCAACTTAGCGGTAAAGGGAACCCATACCTCAAATAAGCGTCGCCAGAGAAAATCGGATGGAGCCAACTCTTTCATGCCATGAGGATAATTGCTGACAGTACTGACATAATCTGCTCGGAAGCCGTAATCAGTCTGCTCAACCAAATAATTGGGTACTTGTGGATTATCCTTCTCTCCAAAGGATTGGGCGTGAATAAAGGCAAAATGGCTGACATCTAAAAAGCCTTCCACCTGTCGCCCCGCTGCGGCATTTAAATCCACGGCACTGGGTAATACCTGAATATAGTCCGGGTCATCCCACTCACTCATTTCAGGAAAAGGCACAGAACCGTTATCAACCAGGCGAGTCCAGACCAGACCATAGCGCTCTATTACTGGGTAGGTCTTGAGTTTTAAACGTGATGGAATAGCGGCATTGGGTTGGGCTGGAATGTAAACGCACTGAGCATTGCGATCGTATTGCACCCCATGATATGGACAAACGAGGCAGTCATTTTCGATCCAACCCAGGCTGAGGGGCGCACCTCGATGCAGGCAGAGATCTTGCGCCACAAGGATGGAACCATCCGAAATACGATAAATGACCAGCCGTTCATCTAGCAAGCGAGTGCCGTAGGGTTTTTCCAGTGTGACTTCATGCGAGAAGGCAACGGGATACCAGAAGGGGGCCAGCGCTTGCCAATCCGTTGAAGTAAAGGTGCAATCGCGCGGTAAAGCCACTTCCTGAATCGCCGTCATAGACCGTTACTCCCAGACATACGCCAACAAAGTAAACATTACAGTGAGATAATTTCCTTTTTTGTGTCATTCTGTACGGATCAAGCAGTTCAACGCTTAATTGCTTAATCAGTCTGGAACAGTAGTTTTCTAAACCAATTTGTCTTTCATGAAGACAAATGATAGTGGCCCAATAAAAGGGAAAGCCCTGTTCCTGCTGGAGGGACTCGATCGATGCAATTAGAAGATTATTTTGAGTTTTTGAGCCCCGATGACATTCGAATTAGGGGACATCGTATTGGGGTTGATAATGTGCTTGAGTACTACTTGCAAAGAAGTACACCAGAAAAAATCCTTGAGCATTTAACTGCGCGATCGCCCCATCCATAATCTCCAAATTATTTAGGAAAAATTATTTAGAGCTACTTCGCAGCAACGACATCTTTTCTGCCTATACGGGTTTTGGCGACGGCATCGGCCAGGGTTCGCAGGAGGGTGGTGGTGGTGGTAAAGTCGATACAGCCGTCGGTAATGCTCTGACCGTAGGTGAGCTGGCTCAGGTCTTTGGGAATGGGTTGGTTGCCCGCAACAAGATGGCTTTCTAGCATCACGCCCATAATGTGGGGAGAACCAGCCAGTACTTGATCAGCCACACTTTGCAGGGCGATCGGTTGACGAGTGTAGTCTTTCCCCGCATTATCATGGCTGCAATCGATCATGACTCGTGAGTTCAGGCCCTTCTGAGCAATTTCGGCAACCGCTTTTTCGACGTGGGCGGCATCATAATTGGGGCCATCCTTGCCACCCCGTAACACCAGATGAGTATCAGGGTTGCCAGTCGTGGTGACGATGCTGGCTAAGCCATGGGAATTGATCCCCAAAAAGCGGTGGGGGTGACTGGCCGATAACATCCCGTTAATCGCGATATGGCAACTGCCATCCGTACCGTTCTTAAAACCAACGGGCATGGAGAGGCCAGAAGCCATTTCCCGGTGAGTTTGACTTTCGGTCGTGCGGGCACCGATCGCGGTCCAGGCAATCACATCCGCGATGTACTGAGGAATGATGGGATCCAACAACTCGGTTGCTGCAGGCAGACCAAAATGAGCCAGGTCGAGCAGTAACTGCCGCGCCAGTCGCAGACCCGTATTAATGTCATAACTACCATCCAGATGGGGATCGTTAATCAAACCCTTCCAGCCTGTGGTGGTGCGCGGCTTTTCAAAGTACACCCGCATTACGATCTCCAGGTGATCCTCTAATTCTGTCCGCAGCACGGCTAACTTTTCCCCGTACTCATGAGCCGCAGCCACATCATGAATGGAGCAGGGGCCAACGATCACCAGCAATCGATTATCTTCACCCCGCAGAATGTTACGGATGCGATCGCGGGTGGTGGCTACCAGATCGGCTGCAGTTTCCGTGATGGGTAATTCCCCATGAATAAACGCCGGACTCAACAGAGGGCGAGTTTCAACAACATGAAGATCGGCAGTCTTGTGCATGGGTTCTTTAAACTCTTAACGAAAAGCACGGGTGAGCAAACAGTGCTAAAACAACTAAACCTTATCCAACTCCAGAACAGGAGTTTCTCTGATCGGAAAACGCCCGTTCTCTAGCTGGACTAGGTTTAATTTTCCTCTGGCATGAATCTCAATTCATACCTTGTAAATCATAGTTCAAATTAATAGCTCCCGAACTTGAGAAACACACTGTTCCGTAAAGAATCCAGAAACAGATAAGGCGGATCGGGATTCGGTTTGCGTTGAATGACCCGCCGCATACTCCAGAGGCTGTATCCGATCGACCAGGCCAAATCTGCCAGAGCCGCATACAGCCAGCCATGATTCTTCACAAAATATCGACGGCGGGAATCAAAAACATATTGGGGCAGTCGTTTGGGTGCCCTATCCTCAGATCTGACCCCTGTACTCTGACCCGCAATGTGCATGACTCTGCTTTGCGGCACGTACCAACAGGGCCACCCTGCTCGTTTTGCCTGCAAGCAAAAGTCGGTTTCTTCGTAGTAAAGGAAATATCCCTCATCCATCAGACCGATCGTCTCAAACACCTGCCGCCGGATCATCATGCTGGCCCCAGGAAGCCAATCTACGGCCTGTGCTTGTTCCGTCATCGGTTGGGTAACGACCCACTTGGATAGCAGTTTGGAGACAATGCCCAGCCGTAACCCGCCATCAAGTTCGCTCCATACCGAGGGAAATCGGAAGGCGTTGGCCCAGAGTTGCCCTTCCTTATTCTCAAAACTGCTGCCTGCAATGCCAACGGTAGGATACTGCTCCATAAAATCTACCAGCGCCTTTAAGGCTCCAGGCCGTACCTGAGTGTCTGGATTCAGCAATAGGTAGTAGGAGGGAGGATTGTCTGCTGGTAAGGTGGGACGAATGGCGAGATTGTTGCCATAAGCGTAGCCACCATTACGGCTAGATGGTAGGAAGGTCACCCAATCCTGCCAGTGATGCTGAGTAATGGCTGTCTGAATCGCGTCTACGGACTGATCTCCAGAGGCATTATCAACCACGACCACTTGAGTTCCAGGTTGCGATCGCACTTCATGCTCTAAAGAACGCAAACAGTCGATCGTTAATTGGGCTGTTCGGTAATTCACAATGACAACGAGTAAAGAACAAGGCTGGGAGAGATTAAGGACGGTTTCCATAGTCAGAGCGGATTGAGTTAGGAATGAGCGCACAATTAATTGCCATTAGGTAGGGGCGAAACATTCCGGTATCAGCTTCTGCAATTAAGCTAGAATCATCTGCCGGATGCTTCGCCCGTTCAGGGGAATCCGATTTTAGACACGGCTCACGAGTTCCAGGGCAGATTCAGGTGTTCCATTCCCTGGAGAGAGGGGCGATTGGTCTGCGATCGTGGCATCGATGTAAGCCTGCATAATTTCAGCCAGCACCTGCACATTAGGGTCTTGCAACATACTGGAGTGTCCACCCGGAACATCATGTACCTGCACACCCTGAGTCGTTCGTTTGCCCCATCCCAGTAGTGGATCACTGTAGACTTCAATGCCAGGAGTGTCATCAATGTGGGTACCATCAAACACACTACTTTTTTGAGTCGCCCGGAAGAGTAAAATCTCTCCTGCAAAGGTTCCTTGCGGAGTATGGGATTGCTTGGCCCACATCAATACTTGCCGAACCGGGATATTTTGCAGGAATTTGGGTAAGGCCAGATTGTGATCCCGGTAGTACCGGAATAGGGATAGTTGCATCTGATTACGGAGGTTCGCGGCTTTCTCCTGAAGTTCGTAAACCACTAAATTGGTGACTTTTTTCCGGATCTGGCTGACGGTGTACAGCAGTTTTTCGTGCCGTTTCAGATGAGAGTTGCTATGAAATAGGGCTGAGAAACTATTCAACCGCTGCTTGGCAATGTATCCTGTCCGTTGTGGGGTATCCACATCCACCGCATCCAGCATCGCCAGCATTTTGACGGTTTCTCCCTGCTGCTGCAATTGTTGAGCGACCGCCAGTGCCACCGCTCCCCCGATGCACATCCCTCCCACGAAATAAGGGCCGTGGGGTTGTA
>JBBIQC010000256.1:0-6861 GCA_037442585.1 Oscillatoriales cyanobacterium bin_317 | reverse complement strand
GTCATCGTGCGTCATCGTGCCAATATCCAACGTTTATTGCAGGGAACCGAACCTCGCCTGGGCCAGAAGTTACCAGAGCCAGATAGTTCTGCTCAATCCTAAAGCGTTTCTTTTATGCCTTCCTTATCCAGCCTGGAGTTTATTCCCTACTTGAACGATCGCGGCTTACTACCCGATCAGTTTCAGGGCAAGGTAGGAGTTTATGCCATCTTCGATGCGGAGCAGAAGCTGCAATACATTGGCTATTCACGAGATATCTACCTGAGTTTAAAGCAACATCTGGTACGCCAACCGCTGCACTGCTACTGGTTGAAGGTTGCGACCATCGATCGCCCGAATCGCACGCGGCTGGAGGAAATCCGGGATAGTTGGATGGCCGAGAATGGCGCTACTCCCGTTGGTAATGCGGCAGATGCGGCTTTGTGGAGTCAACCGATCGACGTTAAACAGCGACTGACAGCAGCAGAGCAAGCCGCCTACCAGACGGCCAGTGATGAACTGTCTCAAATGAAAGTCTTGAAACAGGCATCTCGGCGGGTTGAAGCTGAACTACTGGCGGTTTTAAGCGATCGGGGAGTTCAGGAAGAACTGCGCTTCAACCCCAAAATGAAGGAAGAGGGATGGTTAGATTTGAAGTAAATCAAAGTAAATCAATAGTCTGAAACACTGACTGTTAAGTTCATCCACTAGCATGAGGTTTTTTTCTTCAACAGTGCGAAGCTAGTGGTATAGGTTCTGCATAAAATTCCTGACAATCCTGAGTAGAACTTTAAGCTCAATTGCTGCCTTTCCGAAATTGATCAGGAAGCTGGTGTAGTAACCTGTCGATCGCTTCACGAGGAGGCAACCATGAAAACTATTGTTCTTCCCATCATTGCGACGCTCGCAGCCCTGTCGCTGGCATTGGTGGCAAAAGCCGAGAACCCCGCCCATGTGAAGCAACTTTTGGAGACAGGGGCCTGTGCCGGATGTGACCTGGTTGGAGCAAATTTGCAAGCAGCCCACCTGATTGGGGCCGATTTAAGAAACGCCAACCTGGAAGGTGCCAATCTGACTTACGCCAATTTAGAAGGGGCAGACTTGACAGGTGCAAATTTGAAGAATGCCGATATGACTAGCTCCTTTGCAACGAATGCTGTATTCAACGATGCCAATATGAGCGGTGTCAATTTGGCTAATGCTCGCATGATTAACGCCGAAACCTTTGGTGCAAATCTAACGAACATCAACATCGCTGGCTCAGACATTTATGGCAGCGGAATTAGTGTAGGTGGCGAACGATAGAGAACACAGCCACCGTTTGTAGCGATGTTCCGTTGCACCGTCGCTATGGAAGCATCATGAAGGCAGTTATCGGGATTGCGTTTGTTGCAATTCAGCCAGCATTTTTCGTAAGCTGTGCCGCCAGTAGGGAGGAGGGCCACCTAACAGAGCAGAAGTTTTGCGTAAAGACAATACGGAAAACGGGGGGCGGGTGGCTGGAGTCGGATACTCTTCCGTCGCGATCGGAATGACTCGCTGCACTTGTAGCGGCAACCCCAGTGCTTTGGCTTCTTCAAAGATGGCGATCGCAAAATCGTACCAGCTACACACGCCACTGTTGGTGTAGTGATAAGTGCCTGCTGTGTCGGCATTGAGTTGAGGGGCGAGTTGAGCGATCGCGATCGCCAGATCCCTGGCCCAGGTCGGGGCACCAATTTGATCCGTTACGACCCGCAGTTCTTCCCGCTGGGCACCCAGCCGCAGCATGGTCTTCACAAAGTTTCCTTTTCCCCGTACCCCATACACCCAGGCAGTACGAATAATCATGTGATGGGGACAGGTCGATCGAATCGCCTCTTCTCCAGCCAATTTCGATTTGCCGTATTCCCCTAAAGGATTGGTTGGATCACTTTCCAGATAGGGACGATTGTTGTTGCCGTCGAATACATAGTCCGTCGAAATATGAATCAGTCCTGCTCCGATTTTTTCAGCCGCTTCAGCCAGGATGCCCGGAGCTTTACCGTTGACCAGCAAGGCTAACTCCGGTTCACTTTCTGCTTTGTCTACGGCGGTATAAGCTGCCGCATTCACAATTAACGTGGGCTGAACCTCCTCAATGAGGCTCACAATAGCCTCTGGTTGAGCGAGATCCCAGCTTGTGCGATCGATTGCGGTGACGGATCCCAAAGGAGTGAGAGTTTGCCGGAGTTCTTCCCCGACCTGTCCGTTTGCGCCTGTTAATAGGATGCGTGTCATCGAATGTGTCTGGAGTATATGTGCTGGATCAACCATATCCCAGAGTTTTGCGATCGACGAGAGGTAGGGGGAAAGGTAAAGATGCGATGAAGTACGTCTGTACGTAGAGGAGAGGGGGATGGAGAGAGCGAAGGATCGCAAGTTTTTTAAAGTTTTTGTCAACAATTAGGAAATTGGGCTGGGGTTGTTGTTGTGTTCCTAATGCTCCTAATTACCTGCGCTAACCCCCAGGACGACTGGTAAAAATATCTACAGGGAGAATTATCCTATGTACGCCAAAGTTTTGAGAACCACGATCGCGAAACAATCCACAGCTCAGGCTAAAACCCTGGCACCGCAATTTAAGACCGAGTTAAAACCTGGAAACTACGAGATTCTCAAGTGGGAGTTTGCCCCCAATGGGCATCAAAGAGTGACCTTCAAGGACAAAATTGCTGGCTACCAGACCTGGTTGTTATGGGGTGATGATGTTGAGTGCGATGGGGAATCAAAGCAAATTAACCTGAAAGTGCCGTATTACTCGCAGCGAGATAATAAGGAACAATGGTGGCGCACTTGTAGTACGAGCAGTCATGCCATGACACTCAACTTTTTGAAACCAGGAAGCGTTGCCTCCGATGATGACTATTTTCAAAAACATGTGAAGCCCTATGGTGACTCTACCGATTGGGCCGTTCATACTAATGCCTTGAAGCGACTTGGCATTGGTTCAGTCTATCGCCAAGATCTGGATTTTACCGATTTGGAGAAGTCATTGGGGTTGGGCTACCCGGTGATTATTGGGGTTTTACATCATGGCCCGGTGGCGGCTCCTACTGGCGGTGGCCACATCATTGTGATTGTTGGGATGGATAAAGCTAAAGGGGTGTTCTATGCCAATGATCCCTGGGGGGCGGGTTTCAGCTATACCAACACGAATGGGGCGAATGTGGCATACCCCATTAATCCTTCCCTAGACCGCCGCTGGTTAGTGGATGGCCCAAAAACTGGATGGGGCCGACTGATTACTGCCATTAATGGGAAACCAACAGGTCTGGGCTAATCCTACCTCAGCGAGCTTTAGCTGCTCCCAGGTAAAGCTCACCTACCTTTGGATCATTGAGCAGGTCAATTCCCCGTCCCTCGAAGCGATCGCGCCCCGCTTCCAGAACATAACCTCGATTGGCCATTTCTAAAGCTTTGCGGGCATTCTGTTCCACCAGGACGATCGCGGTGCCGCTGCGGTTAATCTCCCGAATTTGCTCAAACACACTGTTGACCAGAATGGGGGAGAGAGCCGCTGAGGGTTCATCTAATAGCAGCAGGGAGGGCTTCAGCATCAGGGCTTTACCCATGGCCAGCATTTGCCGTTCTCCTCCCGAAAGGGTGCCTGCCCGTTGCTTGCGGCGATCGGCCAATCTGGGAAAGCGGGAAAACACACTCTCCTTCAAAGATTGCAGCGGCTGATCCAGCACAAAGGCTCCCATTTCCAGATTCTCTTCTACTGTCAGGGAGCGAAACACGTTGGAGATCTGCGGTACATAGCCCATGCCCCGTTGCACGATCTGATCTGACTTCAATCCCACAATGTTTTGTCCCTGAAAGACAATTCTGCCCTGGTGGGGAGTCAACAGGCCAAAAATCGTCTTTGCCAGAGTGGATTTTCCGGCTCCATTGGGGCCAATCACCGCCACTAATTCCCCTGGCTCAATCCGAAAGTTAATCCCTTGCAAGATATCCAGGTCTTTCACATACCCGGCATATACATCCTGGACTTCGAGCAGTGGAGAGGAGGCAGACATAAGGGGATCAGGGGTCAGGGATTGGGGATTAGGGGGTGGGGATTAGGGAGTGGGGATTGGGACGGATGACCAAGGACAAAGGACGAATGACCAAGGACTATTCGGGTGTTTTTTGTAGGTCGGGGCGTTCTTCGGGGACGATCGCCCCTTCGATGGGACACACCTGCAAGCAGATGCCGCAATCAATACAGGTTGTGAAATCAATCCAGTACCAATCGGTTCCTTTCATATTCTTACCAGGGCCGGGATGAATGCAGGCAACCGGGCAGGCATCAACACAATCTGCAACACCTTCACAGGTTTCAGTGACGATCGTATGTGGCATCTTTAACTCTTAGCTCTCAACTTTGAACTCTCAACTTTGAACTCTCAACTATCCACTCTATACCCTTTCCACTTTCGCTTCTCCGCTGACCTGAATCCAGGCAATTTGGGGGATGAGGCGGTGACGAGCATAGTCATATACTTCGCTGGGGGTGCGGCTTCCCAGTTCCAGTTCCACTCGTAAGTGGTCGTTGGTCATCCGCAGATTCTGAGCATAGGCCAGGGCCGCAGGATAGGCTTGAGCCGTTTCGGGAACAATCAACCAATCACTGGTGGGGGTTTGCTGGGGCAGTTGACCTGTGGACAGCAGTAGCTGATGCAAATGCTCAATGTGCAGGGCAAAGCCAATTCCAGGATAGGTTTTTGCCTGGGGATCATAGAGGCCCAGCAGTTGGTCATAGCGGCCCCCCTGGCCCAGAACCTGGATGCCGGAAGGGTGATGACTGACGACTTCAAAGACAATTCCAGTGTAGTAATCGAGGGACTGGATCAGGCTGAGGTCAAGCAGAAGGGAGTGAGGAGTGGGGAGTGGAGAGGGGGGATGGTTGGTAGAGACGTTTCGCTGGAACGTCTGTGAAGGATGGGTGGTGGATAGAAGTTCGATGAGAGATTTGAGGTTGTTGAGGGAGGCGCGTTGGGCGGGTTTTAAGTCTAAGCTGGCGACTTGTTTCAGGACGGTTTCGGGTGCTCCTCTTAGATCAAGCAGCAGTAATGCTCGATCGCGCAGTTCCTCGCTCATCGGCAAAGTTTCCAGGGCAACTCGATCCAGGTTGGCGATCGCAGTGCGGATTTTGGATTGCAGAGATTCGGGGAAGGGGGAGAGCAGCGATCGGGTCAGTCCGGCATCTCCCAGGACGATCGACCATTGCTGGAGGCCAAGAGTTTGCAGACAGTCCATGACCAGCAGTAACGTTTCTGCGTCTGCCAGCAACCCGCCAACTCCCAATAACTCTACCCCTGCCTGGTAAAACTCCTGTTGCCGATTGTGGCTATTGTCCTGAGCGCGACGAAAGACATTAGCGTTGTAATACAGCCGCAGAGGGTGAGCAGATCCGGCCATACGAGTGACAACAGTACGGGCGATCGAGGCGGTTAATTCAGGACGTAATCCCAGATCTTCGTCCTCAGAACTTTGTACCCGTAGCACTGTGGAGGGTTGAATGGCACCTCCGGCCATCAACGTATCCAGGCGTTCTAGAGACGATGTAATAATTCGGTGATAGCCCCACCGCCGAAACACCTGCTGCAACCGCTCTTCGATCCAACGTTTTTGCACTACATCCAGGGGTAGCAAATCCCTGGCTCCAGCGGGAGACTGATAAACCATTACTTCTTCTTTCCACCAAATAGGCCAAATAAACCGCCACCAGATTGATTACCGGATTTGTTCGGTTTAGTCGCTGATTTTTGCGAGGCAGCCCTGGCGCTTGTTGCTGCTGCATCACTGGCTTTACCACTCGCTTTTTGAACCTGCTCTAACTGTTGTTTCCCCTGATTAGCCATGGCATTTTCGGGTTCAATTTCCAGTGCTTTATTAAAGTGGATTTTTGCCATCGTTGCCTGATTCTGTTTTAGATAAACCATTCCCAGCAAAGCATGGCAGCGACTATTGCGAGGCTCGATCTGCAGCGCATCCCGGAGTTCCAGTACCGCCTGAGCAAAATTATTTTTGGAGGCATATCCTTCCGCTCGGCGATAGTATTGATCAGCAATGCTTTCTCGACGTGCTTGAGGTTGCGGAGCCGGACGAGTGGCGGGTCTAACTGAAGATTGGGACGAATCGGGAAGATTGCTACCGGTATAAATGGCCTTTTTCGGTTCACTGGTTCCCGCCGTGGTCTGACCTTCCTTCCGCATCAGGTAGACCATATTCAGTTCACTGATCTGTCCGGTAATCTCCAGTACTTGATCCAGGTGGTCATATTGCTTGTCGGCTAATCCCTTCAGGGATGTGTGGTAGAAATGATCGGGATTGCTGGCTGTAGATAATTCTTTGCCCAGCGTACTGAGCTCACCACTACTTTGCCGACTGGCCTGCTGCCCCTTCAGTTTTAGTAGTAAATCGTATTCAACTCTCTCTTTCTCCTGAGACAATTGCTCCCAGGCCGGATTGACGAGGTTAGAAAGAAATTGGCTGGCGCGTTGCCTATCTTCCTCACTCTCGGAGGCACAACTGTCCGGGTGTAATCGACGAGCGATTTTCAGGTATCGCTTCCGAATCGTTTGTGTATCTGCATCGATCGGCACCCCCAAAACGGCGTGGTGGTCTGCAAAATCGAATTGAAATAACCCGCGATCAATTTGGAAAGACATGGTTTTTTGCTGCCTGCCGTTGAATAGTCTCTAGTGTAATCTGACCGATCGCTGTCTGCGCTAGAGGAACTGACCAGATTTTTAAGAAAGTTTGATCATTACCCTACATAGACGCGATCGCCCGTTCTATCAATCTTTTCCTCTTTATCCCCAATCCCCAACCCCCAATCCCAAATTCCCATTTCCTACCCCTTATCCCACCTCC
>JBBIQC010000255.1:0-6871 GCA_037442585.1 Oscillatoriales cyanobacterium bin_317 | reverse complement strand
ATCTGCCTCACTCCAACTGCTTCGATTCCGACTTTTTCAGCAAGCCCTAATTAACCAGGACGGGCAGATCCTGACCCATCCTCTGGCCGATCGCGTGGGTCAGAATATTGCTCAGGAACCGAATGCGCCCGTGCTAAAAGCCGTTGTAGAAAGTGCGCTGGCTGGCAAACAGCAATCTCTTCACTTATTTGAAGATGCCCAGGGCGAGTGGCTGGCAGGTTACAGTGCCGTCAAAATTCCCATGAATGGGAAGACTCAGACCTGGGTGGTCATGGCGATCACGCCGATCGCTAATGCCCTGTATGACTTGCAGGGCATTAAAAATGTGCTGGTGTTTTTAACGCTGGGATTAATGGCAGCCAGCCTCCTTGCAACCATTTATATGGCCCGTGACCTGGCCGCTCCTCTGGAACAATTGGGACGTTATGCTGGGCAAATTAGCGATCGCGCCTCCACAGATCGGGCACCCAAGAATTTCAAAATTAAGGAGTTAAATCAGTTAGCCGAAGTACTCGATCGCATGGTACATCGCCTGGAAGAACGGGCCGAAGAACTGGAAACGGCTTGGCAGGAAGCCCAGGTTGCTAATCAACTGAAAAGTGAATTTCTAGCCACGACCTCCCATGAATTCAGAACGCCGTTGAATGCCATCATTGGCTCCGTGCGGCTGGTGATTGACGGCTGTTGTGACGATCGAGAGGAAGAATTAGAGTTTCTGCAACAAGCGGATGATGCCGCCATCTATCTGCTGAAGATTATTAATGATTTATTGGACATTTCCAAAATTGAGGCCGGGAAAGTAGAGCTTCATCTGCAACCCGTTTCCATTCCCGACCTTTGCCAGCAGTGTTTGCGAATGATTCAACCAGCCGCCGATAGAAAACAGATTGGTTTATCCCTGACTGTTGAATCGAAGCTGGAAAAGGTGTCCCTGGATGAACGGCGAGTCCGGCAGATGGTGATCAACTTGCTTTCCAATGCCGTGAAGTTCACTCCTGAGGGGGGTCAGGTCAAACTCAGTGCTTGGCAGGGATATGGTCATCAACTGGAGCAGGAAAACCGTCCTGACCACAGCCCAATCAACTCCGATACGTCCTACTTATGCATTGAAGTGGCGGATTCAGGGATTGGGATTCCCAGGGAACGATGGCATTTGCTGTTTCGCCCTTTCCAACAAATTGATTCCTCCTACACCCGCAGGCACGAAGGCACTGGCCTGGGCCTAGCTCTCACCAAACGGTTGGTTGAGCTGCATGGTGGCTCCATGTCTTTTACCTCTGTCCTCAATCAAGGCAGCATCTTCCGGCTCTGGTTACCAACTCGTGGCCCAGAGGCTACTCGCTCTCATCTGTAGATTTTCTAGCCTGACTGAAAATCCCTTGAAAGGCGGTTTCTTCAGCCACGGTTTTACCTTCATTTAAAAGATAGTCAAAGAAGGTTTGCGAGATGATTGACAGTTGCTTCCCTGAAGGATAGATGACGTACCACGATCGCTGAATGGGAAAGCCTTCTACATCCAGAATCGTCAGAGAGCTATTCACGCCTTCTAAGGCCAACGTATGCACGGACAGAACTGAAATCCCCAATTCACCCGCGATCGCCTGCTTAATCGCCTCATTGCTGCCCAGGTCGAGCTTCACCTTCAGGGAGATGTCATTCTCATCAAACAACTTCTGCACCGCTTTGCGAGTTCCCGATCCGGGTTCCCGCATGATAAACGGTTCCTCCGCCAGCCGCTTCAGGGGAATGTTCTTTTCATGAGCCAGAGGATGATCTCGCCACGCAATCACGACTAAAGGATTCTCCAGGAAGGGATGGATGCTGACATCTAAATCTTCTGGTGGCTGACTCAGGATGTAGAGGTCGTGCCGATTATTCACCAGACTCTCGATCACATACTCATGGTTCGTCACCATTAAGGAGACATCAATGCCGGGGTAGCGCTTGCAGAAGGGGCCTAACAAACGGGGAATGACGTACTTGGCCGTCGTCACTACCGCCAGCCGTAAAGAGCCTTGTTTCAGACCCTTCATATCCGCGATCGCAATCTCAAACTGGGCGAGGCGATCGAAAATTTCCCGGCAGGTGGTGTAAAGTTCCTTACCCGCATCGGTCAGATATAGCCGCTTGCCAACCTGCTCGAATAACGGCAGACCAACAGCTTTAGACAACTGCTTAACCTGCATTGAAACCGTGGGTTGGGTCAAAAACAGTTCTTCGGCAGCCCGTGTAAAACTATTGTGGCGAGCGACTGCCTCGAAAACTTTAAGTTGATGGAGCGTTGCTTGCCTCAAGAGTCGATCTCCCAAACGCGAGGATCATAGATGAAGTCCTATTATTTTAATCGGAAACAACGATTTTTATTTATAAGTTACAGCGCTATTATCAAAGCTAAGAGTCTATGCTCCCTTCCAGGTGGCGTTGCACAGGTAAGTTTCAATGGCACCTAACACAAGTGCCCAAGGCAGCAATGCTTTGAATTGGTGATAGGCCATTTCTCTAAAATGTGCAACGCCTTTCTCATAAGCTAAACACCCAACTTTAAAGAGGAAAAAATTAAAAGCTAGATTTCACTAAAAGCTAAACCAAGTCCAGCTAGAGAACGGTTGTTTTCCGATCAGAGAAACGACGGCTCCGGGCTTGGACAAGATTAAAAACACATACTTTAAATAAAAACTCTACCTCATTCTCTTAGTCTCCAGATTCTTTCACCAGAACAGAATATTCAAAGTCAATATTGCACAAAGCTGAATATTAAAGCTCAGCATTACATTGATGATCTACATCTTGGATGTAGTCGATTCGTCAGTTTAAGAATCAGATTATTTGTCTACTAATTCAAGTTTTAGATAAATTTTACTGGCATAAATAATTCTTTTTACTCTGCGATCGCAGCCAGCACCTGGCTTTTGATTCCAACTACTCACTGTACCTTCGGGAAGTAATCAACCGATTCATAGACTTTTATAAATGATATGCATAAGTATATTTACTCTTTTAAAAGGCGGATTACAAACCTTAGAAGACAAATGTTTTGTATAGGTGAAATTCATGTACTTAATTATCTTTTTCAATAGACGGCTCAAAAGCCTGTTGAAAAGGCTATACAGTGATTTCTTAAAATTTTGTGGTGAATGAGCCAACATTTTGAGCATTGAGCATGGTAGATAATTGTTAAATTCAAGATTGAGAAATACGAATACTTTAACGGCTCAGAAGTTTTGTCTCTCTGAGAGATATATTTTATGGTCCAAACCAAGTCCGGCTAAAGACCTTAAGCTTTCCTATCAAAGAAGCTCCGGTTCTGGATTTGGACAAGGCCGAATCTCTTTCCTAACCCCGGCGAGGTGATTGTTGATGGCTCCTCTTTTCATGCAAAGCATCTGGTTGGTGCCATGTTATTCGTTGGTTGGGGCGGTTCTTTCAGTCCTTTGGTTCCCCTCCATTACCCGAAAAACTGGCCCCCGTCCGGCTGGCTACGTCAATGCCTTGATGACGTTGATTTCATTTGTCCACTCTTTAATTGCACTTTCGGAAACCCTGGGCCACCCAGCCTATCAGCTTTCATTCACCTGGCTGAATGTGGCTGGATTGAGCCTGGACTGGCCGATCGTTGTTTCGTCCTTAAATGTGGGAGCACTGGCTCTCATTTGTGGCCTCAACCTGTTGGCTCAAGTTTTTGCGATCGGCTATATGGAAATGGACTGGGGCTGGGCACGCTTCTTCGCGATGCTGGCCCTGTTTGAAGCAGGGATGTGCGCTCTGGTGCTCACAGACTCCCTATTCTTCAGCTACATCATTTTAGAGATTCTGACCCTTTGTACTTATCTACTGATTGGTATCTGGTTCAACCAGTCTCTCGTTGTGACTGGGGCGCGGGATGCATTTCTCACCAAACGGATTGGCGACCTGTTTTTATTGATGGGCTTACTGGCGCTTTATCCGCTTTCCCATACCTGGAACTATTCCGAGTTAGCCGAGTGGGCCAAGGCAGCGCAAGTTGATCCAACCCCGATCGCTCTCATTGGTCTGGCCTTAATTGCTGGCCCCATGGGTAAATGCGCCCAGTTTCCGCTGCACCTGTGGCTGGATGAAGCAATGGAAGGCCCAATTCCTGCTTCCATCTTGCGAAACTCAGTCGTTGTAGCAACTGGAGCCTGGGTACTGGTGAAATTAGAGCCTGTACTGGCGCTATCTCCCCTGGCAATGAATGCCTGTATTTTTATTGGCGGGGTCACGGCAGTCGGTGGTGCGATGATTGCGATCGCTCAAATCGATGTTAAACGTGCGCTGTCCTATTTAGTGAGTGCCTACATGGGTGTGGTGTTCATCGCGGTGGGTGTGGGTGAAACCAAAGCGGCTCTCATGCTGGTGCTAACTCATGCGGTTGCCATGGCTCTGTTGCTGATGCCCGTGGGTGGAGTCATCTGGAATTGCATTACTCAAGATCAGCGTCAGTATGGCGGACTGTGGGCACGTCGTCCCATGTCTGGCTTATCGTTCCTAGTTGGGCTGGCTGGTCTGGTTGCCTTACCCCCGTTTGGCACCTTCTGGTCCATGCTGGAACTCGCTGATGGCCTATGGAATACTCATCCCTGGTTAGTCGGCCTGTTGCTGGTTGTGAATATCCTGACGGCCTTTGGCTTGACTCGCGTATTCTCCTTAATTTGGGGAAATGAGCCGAAGCCCATGACCGCCCGATCGCCAGAGGTGTTCTGGCCGATGACCCTGCCGATGATGATTTTGATGGGTTTCACGCTGCACCTGCCGCTGGTCATGCAGGCCACAGGACTGTTGCCAAGCTGGGCTGAAATCAATCAGGATGTGGCCCTGCTGTTGTTCTGGTCGAGCGTGTTTGGCATTGGCCTGGGTGGAGTAGTCTACCTGAATCAGGCGATCGCCAAACCCGTTCAGCTTCCCTGGAAAGGCGTACAGGACTTGCTGGCCTACGACTTTTACACTCGCGACCTTTACCGCTCTAGTGTCGTGCTGGCAGTAGATGTGGTTTCCCGCATCACCTCCTGGTTGGATAAGTATCTGGTGGATGGACTGATTAACCTGGTTGGTACTGCTACAGCCGCCAGCGGTCAGAGCTTGCGATACAGCACCACAGGCAAGTCCCAGTTCTATATGCTGACCATTTTGTTGGGTATCTCTGCCCTGATTTTGTGGGCAACCTGGCCTTTCCTATCCCATCTGTCCTTCGTTTTCAGTGTCAGTGCGCCGACCCAACAGCCCCTCGGCTAATTAGAGACGTTTCAGCGCAATGTCTCTACAGAAACCCTCTGGATTTCGCCACTCCCATCCTGATCTCTAAAAATCCACAACCCCAACGTCTTATGCTGAGTGCATTAATTTGGTTACCCGTTTTAGGAGCTATCGTCATCGGGTTCTGGCCTGGAAAAGTAGCCGCCGATCGCGCTCGTCTGGGCGCTTTGGGGGTTGCTGGTGTGGCCGCTTTACTGAATATCTGGCTCCTGATTCAATTTAATGTTGGTGCGACTGATTTACAGTTCCAGGAATCCTTCCCCTGGATCAGTGCCCTGGGGTTGAACTATACCCTGGGGGTGGATGGCCTTTCCCTACCGTTGATCACGCTTACCAGCCTCCTGACGCTGGTGGTTCTGTTCAGCCAGGTCGGATTGAGCAAGATCGCCAATCCCGATCGCCTGCGACTGTTCTACATCCTGGTACTGCTGGTGAATGCCGGGGTCGTGGGCGCACTGGTGTCCCAAAACCTGCTGCTGTTCCTGCTGTTTTACGAACTGGAACTGATTCCGTTCTATCTGCTCGTCATCATCTGGGGCGGACAGAAGCGGGAATATGCCGCCATGAAGTTGCTGATTTACACGGCTGTCTCTGGAATTCTGATTCTGGCCGCCTTCCTGGCGGTGGGCTGGCTGAGTGGAGCTTCCAGTTTTGACTACACCGATATCAAGTCAGGCGCTTTATCTCAACGTGCTCAACTGATCTTGTTAACGTTGATGCTGGTTGGTTTTGGCATCAAGATTCCGCTAGTTCCCCTACATACCTGGTTGCCGGATGCTTATGTAGAAGCGTCTACTCCGGTAGCCATCCTGCTGGGAGGAATTTTCTCTAAGTTGGGAACGTATGGTCTGGTTCGCTTCTGTGTCGGTCTGTTTCCCGAAACCTGGTCACTGGTTGCTCCAGGACTGTCCATCATTGCTTCCGTTTGCATCATCTATGGAGCATTAGCCGCTATTTCCCAAAAAGACATCAAGCGCATGGTGGCCTATAGCTCGATCGGACACATGGGCTATGTTCTGCTCGGTGCGGCGGCCCTGACTCCTCTGGCAATGGTGGGTGCAGTTTCTCAGATGGTCAGCCACGGTTTAATTCTGGCACTCCTCTTTTATCTGGTTGGGGTGATTGAGGATAAAGTCGGCACCCGTGAACTGGATGTCTTAAATGGATTGCTGAATCCGTTACGCGGTCTCCCCACAGTGAGTGCATTGCTGATTCTGGGTGGTATGGCAAGTGCCGGAATTCCCGGTCTGGTTGGATTTGTCGCTGAGTTCCTGATCTTCCAGGGATCATTCACTACCTTCCCCCTGCCTACCCTACTGGCTGTTGCAGGTTCAGGACTGACCGCCGTTTACTTTGTGATTCTGCTGAACCGCACGTGCTTCGGTCGGTTAGACAATTACACTGCCTACTACCCCCAAGTGACTGGCTTGGAAAAGCTGCCCGCTTTGATCATGACTGCCCTGATCTTTTGGCTGGGAATACAACCCACCTGGTTAGTGAAATGGATCGAACCGACATCCACATCTCTGGTCGCTGCGGCTTCCCCACCTGCGATCGAGCAAGTTGCGGTTAGTGCATCCCCCTCTGAAACCGTTAAGTACTG
>JBBIQC010000254.1:4274-6891 GCA_037442585.1 Oscillatoriales cyanobacterium bin_317 | reverse complement strand
CCTACACCAGATTGGGTCAGTCCCACCCCGGACATGGTCATCCCCACACCCGACATCCCCAATCCAACTCCCGATTGGGTCATGCCAATACCCGACTGCGTCATCCCTACTCCGGACTCAGTGAGTCCCACCCCGGACATGGTCATGCCGACACCCGACTCGGTTGTAGGTACCCCGGAAGCCCACATTCCCGCACCGGAAGCGAGAACATAAGAACTGACGGCCTGTTGACCAGAGCCAGCAACGTGTTGAACAGAGCCAGCAACAGAGCCAGGAACCTGCTGCATGGAGCCATAGAGGGAACCAGCAGCCCGCTCTGCTTCGGCGGCTTCAGCCAGTTCGTACATCTCGTCATAAACAGGCTCAACAGCCATCCTTCTACTGGGAGGTACGAGGGTGGCAAAGGTCTGGCCTTCCAGGCTGTCTTCCCAGGAAATGGTCAAGAAGTGGTCTTCAATCCAATCTGAAGGATAGATGGGTGGAATGCGAACCGTAGCAGAGCGGGCCAGCAGCAACCAGCGACCATCCAGGCAACGATAGCCAATATCAACAACGTAATCCCGATCGCTGACTGGAATTGGCAGATACCATTCCCGTGCCAGTTCATCACAGGGATACTCCTGAACGCTATGAGGGGATTGAAACGCCAGGTTAATATCTGTCACATCATAGATGCGCAGGGCCAGTTGCTGTCCCCCCTGCTGGCGCAGCACTTCTTTAGCCTCATTGGTGATATCCCAGTACGCATAGGCCCATTGGGGATCACGAGGCATCAGTACAATCCGGCAATCCCCATAGCCATCGGGTAGCTCCGGCAACCCCTCATCAACTGCTGCCAGAGTTCCCCCAGTGCGATCGTCCTGCCCGACATCAAACTTGGCTGCTTCCACCACCTCTTGGGCCACCAGTTCTTGCACAGGAGCCGCCCCCCCCTGTTGCCGCATCTGAATTTCCTGGATAGCGGCCAGCAGTTGGTCTTTCCGCATCCGGCTGTACCGGGACACACCACATTCACTGGCTACCCGGCGAAGTTGGCGCAGGGTCATTTCTTCAAGAGGGGGACGATTAGACATAGCTGGTGGTTCTCCGAGAGGGGTTAACAATTAGCCAAAAGGAATAGCCAAAAGATAGAACTTACCTATAAAAATTCAGGTTTTAAACCTTGTCCAAGTCCAGAACCGTAGTTTCTCTGATCGGAAAACGACCGTTCTTTAGCTGAACTTGGCTTAGAAGGAAAGATTCAGGTCTTAGAAGGATTCAGAAATTGGGGATCACATTTGTTAAGTTTATGTTGCAAGAAAAGATCCTTCAGGTCAAGGGCTAGATCAATTATTTTTTGAAGCTTTTGCCGATTTTCTCAGTTCTTTAGGGATCAAAAAGTCATGAAATCCTGACTTATCAAAACTGGGGATCGGCTTTTGTAAAGCTTCTTAGTAAAGATGATCCCGTTTGAGCATATCCTGAACTCGGTATACTCGTGGGGTGTGATGTGGTCAAAGAGTGTGGTGGTTATGCGTCTGAGTGATGATTATATTGAAGTGGACACCGTATCTCAGGATGTAGATCTGCCTGCTCTGGCTCCAGATCGAGTGTCTGATGGCCAAGAAACTGGTGGCAAACAAAGCCGCTTGATCAGCAAAGTACTTTCCCCAGCTTTGAGACTGTGGGTGCGATCGCAATTGGATCATGTAGAAGACCTGCACCTGGTAATTGAGACCAACGACCGCCAACTCTTATCCGGTGCAATCCAGCAGGTGGCAGCTTCAGCCCAGAAAGGGATTTATCAGGGACTGCATTTGAGCCAAATCAGTCTGGTCGGGCAACAGATTCAAACCAATTTGCGGCAGGTGCTGCGGGGCAAACCCTTTCGCTTACTAACCGCTTTTCCGATCGCTGGCACCGTAGTACTTTCAGAAGCCGACTTAAATGCCTCTCTGCATGCGCCTTTGCTGGCCAATGCCATCACTGACTTTCTGCTGTCCTTACTTCTGGGGGGCAGAGGAGAAGATGATTTCCCCCATAAAGCAGCCAATATTCATGATCTGCAAGTTCGCTTTGGCCAGGGAGATCTGACCTTTACAGCCATCCTGGCCCTGGCGGAACACCAGACTTATCCCCTGACGATTTGCACTGGCCTGCGAGTTCAGGACGGTAATCGGTTGATTCTGGAACGCTTTCAGTGTCAAATCAACAACTCTGCATCGGCAATTTTGTCTACCGATCTGCCCGATCGCTGGGTGTTTGAGTTGGGATCTGAAGTGTGTTTAGAGGAGCTACAAATTCAGCCAGAGCAGATCAGTTGTCGCGGCAGAATTATGGTGCAGCCGTAAGAGTAGGCAACAGGGGCAGTAACAGGGTGACGAAGTAGTAGACCAGAGGGGCGGTAAAAACGTAGCTATCGGCCCGATCGAGAATTCCACCATGACCAGGAATCAATTGTCCAGAGTCTTTGACTCCGGCATCGCGCTTCATCATCGATTCAGTTAGATCCCCCAATAAGCTGGCAATCCCAATCAGTAACCCCAGGGCTGCTCCCGTTAGCGGCCAACCAGGCCAGGAGAGATACCAGGCTCCCAGAACCGCAACGGCGATGCTGGCTGACACTCCAAAAATGGCC
>JBBIQC010000254.1:0-4264 GCA_037442585.1 Oscillatoriales cyanobacterium bin_317 | reverse complement strand
TGGGGCTGATGTCGGATAAGCGAGTGCGGCCAAACGATTTACCAAAAATGTAAGCTCCAATATCCGCCGCCCAAATGCAGAGAAACGCCAGCAGAGTTGCAGTTAAACCTTGAGGCAGGGACTTGAGATTCAGCCAATTACTGGCCCAAAAGCCATCCAGAGGCAGGTTACTAGCCTGTAACTGTCCCAGCGATCGCAGCCGTACCCAGTAACTGGGCAAATATCCGCCATAAAACAGGCCCATGATAGAAGCTGAAATATCCGCGATCGTGGCAAACTTCGGTTGGAACAGCAGGTAGAAGCAGATGAACGTTCCAGCAACCGGGAACACTGCATCAGCCAGGGTTGGGGATAAGGTGGAAATAATTAGCAATGCCTGACTCACGACCAAGGTGGTTTTCGCAGCAGGGGCAATCCCTTTTGCTCTAACCATCTGGAAATATTCCAACTGACCCAGATACACAATGATGCCAAACCCGATCGTGAAGTACCACCCTCCTAGCATGGTCATGCCAAGCGCAACCACGATCGCGACCGCTCCACTGGCAATGCGAGTCCACGGCATAGAAAATGTTGCAGGTGAAGATGACCCAGTCACGACACTAAACAAAAGGTTAGCTCAAGGTTAAGAAGGTTAAGCCGCCATTGCAACACTGTAGCCGATCTAGCTCTGTCTAAACTCAGCATTTATAGAAATTAGATAGTCGACAAGGTGAGAAATACCCTCGATTTTGTCAAGTCTTTTTTGATAAAGTTTGGTGGACAGTACCTACTCTACGACTTGGGGTGCCTTGATGGGAAACCCCTATTCCCTACTCCAACTTCTCTCCGCTCAACACAAAAATCGGATCACTGGCGGTAAAAACTTGATTCATGCCTCGTTTCTCCAGGCGATTAATCGTAGACTGCACCACTTCCACGTTGCGAACCTGCAGCTCAGCAAAACTTTCTGACAGTTGATACAGGCTCTCTAAGCTGGCCGCCGTGGCAACGACCCGCCCTCGGGAGGGAAGGTGTTGCCAGACCTCCAATAAAATGGCTTTCACTGATCGCCCACCTGTGATGCAAACTCGCTGGGGTCTACGAGGTAAATCTTTTAAGCAATCGGGGGCACTTCCTTCCACAACTTCTACATTAGTGACCCCAAAGCGATCGCAATTGCGGCGGATCAGACTGGCCACTTCCTCATCCCGCTCAATGGCAATGATATGCCCCTGGGAGCAGAGGAGTCCAGCCTCTACTGAAATGGTTCCGGTACCTGCACCAACATCCCATAATACGGAGTCGCTTTCTAAACGCAGGTAAGACAGCAGCAATAGGCGAATCTCTCGCTGGCTCATCGGGATTCCCGGTAGCCGTTCAAACAGTTCATCAGGAATGCCGGGGGTGACATAAGGCCAAAGGGATGAGGGCATAGGAATCAACAAGGTAGATATTTGGAATGTGAAGGATAGTAGCCAACACTGTAAAGATTTTGCGATGACAGCAGCATGAATGGCTTACCCTCTAAAAGTTCATCTTAGTTTTGAAGAGAGTAGAGCAAACTGGTCAATATCCATACACGAATCATCACGCCTTAAACGGAATCGCCGAATTGCCCAGTATGGTAACAAGGCATCCCCCCCAGCACTGCCCATCCGGGCGATCGCGATTCTGACCGAATAACTGACTAGTTCCCTTAATTGTTGCGTTTACCAACCCATGTTTTCACAGCTCAAGCACCTGTTGATTATTGAAGATGGCCGGGGTTTAGAGGAACATGTCCTCACTGGGCCACTCCATATCCTGGGCAGAGATCCCAAATGTGACATTCGGGTGTCCTCTCAATTTGTTTCGCGCCGTCATGCCACCCTGGTGCAGATTTTGGATGACGATGGCACCATTCATTACCGGATTGTGGATGGCACTCCCAAAGGCAAGCCCAGTTCCAATGGCATTCGCGTCAATGGTCGCCGGGTGCTGGCCTGTGATTTGAAGGATCAGGATGAGGTGGTTTTAGGCCCCCATGTCCGGGCAATTTATCTGATCCATGAGCAGGTTGAGGAACGAGTGGCCGGGTTTGATGACACGATCGTGCCTACGGGAAGCTGGGTCAATGAAATGAGATGTGGCTAACCGATCAGGTCTTGACAATTTTGAGTGTCTGTAAGCTCGGATCGGCACACCCACTGATTACGCCTCCCAAAGCCAGAATTTCTTGCAAATGAGCGATCGCCTCCTGCGTGACCACCTCTCCTGGAATCAGCACCGGAATGCCGGGGGGATAAGGACAAACCAGTTCGGCACTGATGTGATGAACGCAATCATGAATAGGCAAGGTTTCAGCTACAGCGAAGAATGCCTCACGGGGGGAAAGGGCTGAGGGCTGAGGTTTGAATTTTGGATTTTGAATTTTGAGTTTTGAATTGTCTCGCACCTTGTGCCTCGCGCCTTGCGCCATTTGTTCAAACGCCGTGACTAATCGATCGATATCTGCCTGCGTATTTCCCAGACCAGTGATGAATGTCAGGTGTTGCAGAGTGGGAAGTTCCGCCGTGACTCCCAGTTGAGTGTGCAAAAGGATATCGGCAGTGAAACCGTCTATTCCCAGGTCAGTCACGGTGATAGTTAAACGGGTCAGGTCGAGATCAACAAAACCTGGAGTGATGGCCTGCTCTAGATGGAGAAGGGATAAACCGGGAATTTGGGACAGCCGCGATCGTGCCTCGTCAGCCAGTTGTAACGTTTCTGACCACCGGGCCTGACCTTCAGTCGCCATCTGATGACGAGCCGCATCCAGGGAGGCCAGCAGCAGGTAATTGGGACTGGTGGATTGGACAAGGGCGAGAGCCTGACTCAGGCGATCGCGATCCAGGCGATCGCCCTGGACGTGCAGCATGGCGGCCTGGGTCAGCGCTGTTAAGGTTTTGTGGGTCGATTGCACCACCAGATCGGCTCCACTGGCGAGGGCAGGAGTGGGTAAATCGGGATGGAAGGCAAAATGGGCACCGTGGGCTTCATCCACGATCAGGGGAATGCCGTGTTGATGAGTTAAATGGGCGATCGCAGCCACATTTCCACAGGTGCCGTAATAGGTGGGAGACACCATCAATACAGCTCTGGCATCAGGATGCTGGTCTAAAGCCGTCGCGATCGCTTCAGGAGTAATGCTGTGAGCCAGATCCAGAACTGGGTCATAGTCGGGATACACAAAGATAGGGATCGCTCCTGATAGAGTCAAGCCTGAAATGGCCGATCGATGCACATTGCGCGGCAGAATTAGTTTCTCTCCTGGTTTACAGGTGGCCAGAAGCGCGGCTTCAACTCCTGCGGTAGAGCCATTCACCAGAAACCAGGTTTGCTCAGCCCCAAAAGTCGCTGCTGCCAGTTCCTGAGCCTGCCGAATGACTCCTTCTGGAGCAAATAGATTGTCCAAGTCTGGTAATTCCGGCAGATCAGCCCGAAAAACTCGATCGCCACCTAGGGCGGCTAATCGGGTAGAAATTCCCCGTCCCCGTCGATGACCTGGGGTATGAAAGGCTGCGTAGGAGCGATCGCAGCACACTTCCAACATTGCCAGTAGGGGAGTCTGATTCTGATCATGATTAAACTGGCTCGTCATCCCTCCGTCCTTGTAGAGATGTTTCGGCGGAATGTCTCTACCACCATCATTTGCAGTTCAGAGAATTAAACACCATCGCCGCATCCTGTTTCGCCGTTGGCCCGATCGCCGTGATCGTCACCTGCCGCTTGCTGTTACCAACAGGGGCACTGGCATCGTATTTAACAGCCGCGATCCGGGGGGCCTGGCTGGAGAGCGCCAGGTTTCCTTCTTGAATGCGAACCGGAACCTTTTGCTGACAAAACATTTTTTCTTCAATCCGTTCCTGGTTCACGGTGAATTCCTCGCCGGAACGGTAAGAAAAGGAAAAATCTGACGCAGAGAAGGGGTCGTAAGAGGGAGAGATAGTTGACGTTGAGGGTGGCTGAGTCGCATTTTGGGCGAGAGTTGTCTCTACATCCAGGGGCAGTCTGGCCACAAACAGTTCTACTCCCTTGGCAGCGGCTGGATTAATCCCATCCAGAACGGCTGCATCTTTAGGAAAAGACCGACTGCTGATAATGGCAACCTTGGCTCCCCCCAGGTTAGCCCCAAACACACCTTCAGTATCAGGAATGTTGTAGTCCATCAGGCTTTTTGCGATCAGCGTTGCCCGTTGGGGGTTCGCCGCATTGACAAAAAATTTGTAGACCAGACCGGCTGATCCCATCGCGACTAGCAAAA
>JBBIQC010000253.1:0-6899 GCA_037442585.1 Oscillatoriales cyanobacterium bin_317 | reverse complement strand
ATGCAGTGCCCCGGACACCATGCCATCGGCCATATCTTTATAGACCATCATGGTGCCAAAGTAGCTGACATCCCGCATCACATCGTAGGCACAGTCCTGAGTAATGCCTTTATGCTTTCGTAATTCGTAGTAGGTGTGGGCATAGTCCTCAAACTGGTCAGAATAGAGGGGATCGATCAGGTTTACGCCATCCAATTTCACATCCAGCGCGGTGATCGCTTCCCGGATCTTTTGCACATTGCCTAACAGCGTAATATCCACCACTCGTCGCCGTAATAAAATTTCCGCCGCCCGTAAAATTCGTTCATCCGTCCCTTCCGGCAGAACGATGTGCTGTTTCTGTGCCCGTGCCCGTTCAATCAGTTCGTACTCAAACAGAAGTGGAGTCATGCGATCGGAGTGGGACACGGTAATCCGTTCTGCCAGTTTTGCCGTATCCACATTCGACTCAAACACGCCCAGGGCGGAAGCGATTTTGCGCTGGTTATCAGGCGTAATGTCTGCCCGCACGGTATTGACCTGCTGGGCAGTGGTATAGGTGTCCGTTTCCACACTGAGGATGGGCATATTCCAACGACTTAAACCCTCCATCAGTTGTTTGAGGGCAGGAGCTAAGGCCAATCCCCCTGTGAGGACAATGCCGGAGACGCTGGGAGAATGGTTGGAGAGGGAACTGGCAAAGCAAGCCAGAACAATATCGGCGCGATCGCCAGGAGTGATCACCAGGTTGCCTTCCTGAATCCAGGTCAAGAAGTTGGGCACTTCCATCGCCGCCACCTTACAACCCGATACCTCGCGGTTCAGTTGCTCCCGATCGCCGTACACCAGGTTGGCATTTAAAGCTTGGGAAATCTCAGCGATCGTCGGTTGGGTCAGCAGGGGTTCTTCTGGCAGCACAAACACTGGGTTATCTCCCGGCCACAGATTCTCCAGTCGTTCTCGCACCAGGTTCACCTGGGCCACTGCAACCCGGTTGACAATCGTGGCCATAACTGTGCAGCCTGCCGCCAGGTAGGCTTCATGTTCCGTTCGCACATTCGCTATGATTTCCTCGATGGTCTTGCCATCCGCATTGGCGATCGCCAGGATGGGAGCCGCTAAATGATTGGCCACCTGGGTATCAAAGTTATCGACCAGCGCCGGATCGATGTCGATGGGATTAACGCCTTCACAGACCACAAAGTCGCACTGCCGTTCCAGAGATTTGTACTTCTCAATCACCTCTTGCAGCAGTGCGTCAAACTGTCCATCGGCAATTAACCGTCGCGCCCGGGTGTGAGGCATACCGAAATAGGCCGTGTAGGGAAATCCGGGTGTATAGCGACTGCTCACCAATTCGATGTCATTATCGGCACGAGGGCTGTCATGAATCACAGGTCGAAAAAAGCCCAGCCTGGGCACCCGCTTCGAGAGCAGTTCCATCAGACCCAGGAGTACCAGAGACTTGCCACTACTGGGTTCGATCGCGGCAATATAGAGATTTTTGAGCATAATTCCAAAGGTAAGTTGGCACTGATCATTCGTCATTGCTCAAGGCGTGCATCATGACACCGATCCGGGTATCGAGGATAAGCACCCGCAGTTACGCATCGGGTATCAGCCCTGTGCCCGCAGTTGCTCCAGAACCTTGTGATCTTCCAGGGTGGAAATATCGCCTGCGACTGTCTCGCCGCTTGCCAGTGCCCGCAAAACTCGCCGCATAATTTTGCCGGAGCGGGTTTTCGGCAGGGCATCACCAAAGCGGATTTCACTGGGACGGGCGATCGCCCCGATGCTTTCCACTACATGCTGCTTCAGGTCTTGCACCAGTGCGTCTGAGGGCACATAACCATCCTCCAGGGTGACAAAGGCCACAATTTCTTCCCCCTTACTTTCTTCCGGTCTGCCTACCACGGCGGCTTCTGCAACTGCCTCATGAGCCACCAGGGCAGATTCAATTTCAGCACTACCCAGGCGATGTCCGGCAATCTTAATCACATCATCCACCCGACCCATAATCCAGTAATAGCCATCGCTGTCTTTACGGGCACTATCACCCGTGAAGTAGAGGTAGTTTCCGTTTTTAGGCGGAATTGGCTCCCAGTAGGTGGTGCGGTAGCGATCGGGGTTATTGTATAGCGTTCGCAGCATCCCAGGCCAAGGCTGTTTAATGACCAGATAACCACCCTGATTGGCTCCCACGGGATTTCCTTCCATGTCTACCACATCTGCAACAATGCCAGGAAAGGGCAACGTTGCTGAACCCGGTTTAGTGGGGATGGCACCCGGTAGGGGAGAAATCAAGATCCCCCCCGTTTCCGTTTGCCACCAGGTATCGGCGATCGGGCAGCGTTCACCACCAATCACCTGGTAGTACCACATCCAGGCAGAGGGATTGATCGGTTCACCCACCGATCCCAATAACCGCAAAGAGGATAGATCTCGGGTTGCCGGTACAGCTTCACCCGTTTTGATAAAGGAGCGAATGGCCGTCGGGGCGGTATAGAAGATAGTCACCCGATATTTCTCAATCACATCCCAGAAACAGCCCGGATTAGAAGCACGGGGAGCGCCTTCATACATCAGGGTGGTGGCCCCATTGGACAGGGGACCATAGACCACATAACTGTGTCCCGTGATCCAACCTACATCGGCAGTACACCAGAGAATATCGTTATCTTTGATGTCAAAAATCCATTGGGCAGTGATATGGCTGAACAGGTTGTAACCGCCTGTGGTATGCACAACGCCTTTCGGTTTGCCCGTGGTGCCAGAGGTGTAGAGGATGAACAACAGGTCTTCGCTGTCCATTGGTTCTGCTGGACAGTCGGAGGAGGCTGCGGCTTGTAACTCATGCCACCAGCGATCGCGGCCTGGAATCATGGCCACCTCCTGTCCCGTGCGTTGAACCACCAGCACATGCTGAACACTGGGTACGGCATGATCGGCAAGTGCTCGATCCACCTGATCTTTGAGGGGGACGATCGCATCTTTGCGCCACCCTCCATCAGCCGTGATGACCAGCTTGGCCTGGGCATCCTGGAGGCGGCTTTTCAGGGCTTCGGCGCTAAACCCGCCAAAAACAACCGTATGGGGTGCACCGATGCGAGCACAGGCCAGCATGGCGATCGCGGCCTCCGGAATCATGGGCAGGTAGATACCGACGCGATCGCCCTTCTGCACCCCCAATTGTTTCAGCACATTGGCCATCTGGCAGACTTCCTGATGCAGTTGAGCGTAGGTGAAGGTGCGCCCATCACCGGGTTCCCCTTCCCAGATCAGGGCCAGTTTATCCCGCCGGCCATCCGTCAAATGCCGATCCAGGCAATTGTAAGACACATTCAGTTGGCCGCCCACAAACCACTGGGCAAAGGGGGGTTGCCAATCCAGCACCTTTTCCCATCGTTGAAACCAGTGCAACTCCTGTTCTGCCAGGTTTGCCCAAAAGGTTTCGGGGTCAGCGATCGCCTGTTGATAGAGGCGTTGATACGCTTCCAGACTGTTAATCCGTGCAGTTTGGGAAAAATCAGCCGGGGGCTGAAATAACCGCTCTTCTTGCAGAATAGATTCGATCGTGGCTTGTAGCATAATGTTTCCCCTTGGAAAAATAAAAAATAATTCAACATGCAGATTCAGTTGAGCGTGTGGTGAATGCTAATGAAAATGCCCGTAAGCTACTTATTTCAAACAACTCTCAATCGTCGCAACAACCGATTGAGCCAGGGTTTCCAGGTTGTACCCTCCTTCTAGCCCAAATACAATCCGCCGGGTAATCTGTAAACAATACTTTGTAAACACACCATAGTCTTGGGGTTGGAGACAAATATCTGCGAGGGGATCAGTCGCCGTGGCATCGTAGCCAGCACTGACCAGCAACAGGTCAGGCTGAAAGTGAGTTAAAAATGGCATGACCTGTTGCTCAAACAACGGTTGGTAAACCGCGATCGTGCTTCCCGGTAGGATTGCCAGATTCAGCACGTTGTTGTGTGATCCATGATTGTGAACATTGCCCGTGCCTGGAAATAGCGGCGATTCATGCAAGGAACAGTAGGCAATGTGGGGATTATTGCGCACGATCACCTGGGTGCCATTGCCATGATGCACATCCCAGTCCAGAATCGCAACTCGATTCACACCGGGTTGTTGTAAAGCATAGAGGGCCGCGATCGCCTCATTGTTAAAAATGCAAAACCCCATTCCCCGCTCCGGCAAGGCATGGTGCCCCGGCGGACGGGCCAGAACAAAGACTGGCTCTCCCGTTGCCAGAGCGTCATCTACACCATCCAGCCAGGCACTCACCGCCAGCAACGCCACTTCATAGGTCTGGGGAGAAACAACAGTATCACTGTCTAGCTCACCACCTCCCCGGTTTGCCAGATCCCGCACATGGTCGATGTATGCTTGAGCATGAACCGCTTGCACCAGGGAAATCAGATCGCGCTGCTGCGGGGAGTTGGACGATCGCGCAGAGCCCCCTGAGGGAAGCCGCCATGTCAACTGGTCTGCCCAGGGTACGGCTTCTAACGCCAACTTGATTGCGGTTAAACGATCTGGACTTTCCGGGTGAAACTCGCCTGGATCGTGTAACAAAAACTGATCCGAATAAATGATTGGGAACATGAACAATCACGTTGAAGACTTGAGTGGACGGTAGATAGTGAACAGTTTTGAGTTTTAAGTTTTGAGTTTTAAGGGAGCGATCCATCCACCCATCAGCCATCACCTAATCCCTAACTGTAATGACACGAGAGGTTATTCCCAATCAATCGGTGCGTTACGCTAATGCTAACAGCACCCTACGAGTACAACCTTATGTGTCAATGCACCTAACCTCTGATCCCCGATCCCCGATCCTCCAACCCTCTACGTCCCTGGTCTACTCCTTAAAGGCTCAGGAATATGGTAGCGATCGCCCAGAACTTCCAGTAACGGGCCATAGCGGTCGAATTTGATGATGCTGAGGGAGGCAGTCAGCACGTTGATACGATCGCGGTAGCGGCCCAGGTCGATGCCCAGCAAGCTACAGAGGATGACTCGCAGGGTAGCTTTATGGGAGACAACCAGAACATTTCCGGTGGGGTAGTGTTGCTGGATTTCTGTAATCACTAAGGACGATCGACTGGCAAGTTGAACGGCGGTTTCTCCCCCAGTGGGAGGATTCCAGGCGGGTTCCGTCAGCCAGTGAATGTAATCTTCTTCGTAAGCGTCCTTCACCTCCTCTGGTGATTTTCCTTCCCACTCGCCATAGGCCAGTTCTTTCAAGCCATCCCGGAGTTGCATTTCCAGGCCAATGGCTTCACACAAGGGTTTGGCTGTGGCGATCGTTCGTTTCATTGGACTGACATACACCGCTTCCCAGGGGAGGGAGGCATAGGCATCAGCAAATGCTTGCGCCATCTGCTTCCCCTCTGGAGTCAGTTCCGGATCCAGAGTGCCGCAATAACCCCCTCCCTGGCTGTACTCCGTTTCTCCATGCCGCAGCAGGTAAAGTTTGAGACTCATGTTAGAAGACTACTTTACAGTCGGTACTACTACTGTCAAAGCCACATCCTCCTTGTACATAATCTCTCAGTTCAATCTTGATTGGATGAACTTTCCAGATGTCATCACAGTAGTCCTGAATTGAGCGATCGGAGGAGAACTTGCCCATCCGAGCGGTGTTCAGAATGGACATCCGAGTCCAGTGATCCTGATCGCGATACGCCAAACTGACCCGATCTTGACAGTCTACGTAAGAGCGATAATCGGCCAGCAGGAAGTAGGGATCGCTGTAGAGCAAATTGTCAATCAGCGGTTTGAACAGATTGACATCCCCGTGGGAGAAGAACCCGGAAGCCACGCGATCGAGCACCAGTTTCAGTTCTGGGTCATTCTCGTAATATTCCATCGGGTTATAACCTGCGGCTCGTTTGGCGTACACCTCTTCTGCTGTCAGGCCAAACAGGAAGAAATTTTCGGCTCCCACTTCTTCCAGGATTTCCACGTTTGCCCCATCCAGCGTGCCGATCGTCAGCGCCCCATTCATGGCGAACTTCATGTTACCCGTGCCAGACGCTTCCTTCCCAGCCGTAGAAATTTGCTCAGACAGATCCGCAGCGGGATAGACCCGTTGAGCGAATTTAACGCTGTAGTCTTTCAGGAACAGAACTTTTAACCGTCCTCGCACATCGGGATCGCGGTTGACTACATCACCAATCGAATTGATGAATTTAATAATCAGCTTGGCTAGGAAGTAGCCAGGAGCCGCCTTGCCGCCAAACAAGAAGGTGCGAGGAGTAATCTCGATATCGGGATTCGCCTTAATCCGGTTGTAGAGCGTGATGATATGCAGGGCATTCAGGTGTTGCCGCTTGTATTCGTGAATTCGTTTGGCCTGAATGTCAAACATCGAGGTCGGATCCACCTCAAGACCATAGTTCGCTTTGATGTAGTGCGCCAGATCTTGCTTAATCGCCAGTTTAATTTGGCGGAATTCGGCTCGGAACTCAGGATCATCTACGTAGGCTTCCAGTTTATGCAGTTCATCCAGGTGTTTCACCCAGGTATGTCCAATTTTGCTGCTGATTAAACGGCACAAACGGGGATTACTCAGCACCATAAACCGCCGGGGTGTGACTCCGTTTGTCTTGTTGTTGAACTTCTCTGGATACAGTTCGTAGAAGTCGTGCAAGACATCCTTCTTCATCAATTCGGTGTGCAGGGCAGCGACCCCGTTAATCGCAAAGCTACCGACACAGGCCAGATTCGCCATCCGTATATAGCGTTCGCCGCTTTCATCAATCAGGGACATGCGATTAATCCGGGCGATGTCATCGGGATACTTGAGGCGCACCTCATCCAGGAAGCGACTGTTAATTTCGTAAATAATTTCCAGATGGCGGGGCAGCAGTTTGCCGAACAAGCTAATGGGCCAGCGTTCC
>JBBIQC010000252.1:0-6917 GCA_037442585.1 Oscillatoriales cyanobacterium bin_317 | reverse complement strand
ACGAGCAAAGTTTAAGCCAGCCGTGACTGCCACTTGATGGCCAAAGTTACGGGCCAAGCTGAGGTAACAGACTCGTGAATCCTTTTCGTGCAAATCGCGCAACAGCATGAGGGAACGATCGCGGCTGCCATCATTAACCAGAATGAACTCCACCTCTCCATCTAACCCATCTACAACTGCTACCAGCCGCCGATACAGTTCGGGGATTGTTTCCTCCTCGTTGTAAATCGGGACAATCAAAGAGTAGGTGGGCATGAAACAGGAACAGTTAAGAGTTAAGAGTTAAAAGTATCAGAATTACAGCTATTTTCAAATCAGGGGGGACATTGGACCAGGGTTGGCTTGGGTTACGTCCACAAATGCTCCCCTCCCTGCCAATCGCCGACGCACCAGCCCAGACCCCAAACCCAATTGGCCCGTTTCTGGCGATCGCGAATGCTGATGGGTAACTGGAGTAAATGGCGGGAGAGTTGCAGGGTACTGCGGAGGTAATGCTTGAGTGCCTTCAACCGGCTTGGGGGAGGGCCATATTTGCGGTATAAGGCCAGATGAGCTTTGCCCCAGGATTTTCCCTGACGGTAGCGATCGCCCAACTGATGACGCAGCCGATAGTGAATTGTGGCTTCTGGGACAAAATGAAGGGGAATGCCTGCAAGATGCGCACGCCAGCAATAATCCGTATCCCAACTGGCTCCACAAGTTTTGTCTGGAAAACCAATTGTTTCATAAACCGATCGCTGCAAACCAAAGCTGCACCCACTCGCATAGGGTAGAAATAAGGGTGGGGAAATGATTGTCAGACCTGCTTCCACGGACTGTTGTTGCCAGCCATCTCCCACCAACCAGGCTGGATTTAATCGCTGATATTCCAGGGCGGCGGCCACAAAGTCATGGGTTTGCAGCGCTTTACCCATAGTGGTCAGCCAGCCGTCTCCCACTTCATCATCGGCTTCACACAGCACAAAGGCATCCCCCGTTGCGGCCTGAAACCCCACAGTGTAGGAATGGGTAACCCCCTGACGGGGGCCAGGAGCATGATACGCTTCGACAATTCGCAACTGGGGCAGGCGATCGCGGTAGCTTTCCACAATCTGCATAGAGTTGTCGGTGGAACCGTTATTAACGACCACCACTTCCCATTCACCGTCCCATTGCTGGCGAGTGAGGGCTTCTAGCTGAACAGCGATCGTGGCAGCACCGTTATAGCACGGGAGAATCACACTCAGTTTCATACGCACCTGATTCATACATACTTGAAATTGAGCTGCAGTTAGGCGGACACAGCTTCAAACAGGGGCCAGGAGGCATCTTTCTCAGAAATCACGGTGACGGGTAAGGGCCAGGTAATGCCAAAGGCCGGATCATCATAGCGCAGACCCCGTTCATAGCCTGGAGTGTAAAACTCGCCAACTTGATAAACTACTTCGGCTCCATCCGTAAGTGCTTGATAGCCGTGGGCAAACAGTTCGGGAACGTATAGTGCTCGTCGGTTGTCTGCAGTGAGTTCCACACCGATATGCTGCCGATAGGTGGGAGAATCAGGACGCAGATCGACGATCACATCGTAAATGGCTCCCTTAGTACACCGCACCAATTTGGTTTCAGCAGCCGGAGGAACTTGATAATGCAAGCCTCGTAAAGTCCCTGCCTGGTGGTTAAAGGAGAGATTGCATTGGGTGACGGTAGGTTTCAGACCATGCTGCTCAAACTCTTTAGCGCAGAAGGTACGGGCAAAGGCTCCCCGTTGATCTGCTAAGAGTTCTACATCAATGATGAACGCGCCTTTGAGTTGAGTTTCAGTGAAAATCATAAGCTTTTTTCTTCAGGCTGAGTAGTTTTGTTGGTAGAGGCGTTCCGGCGGAGCATCTCTACCAAAGACCATCGTTTTATAGGGGTTTCCAAAAGAAATCCTGGTCAATTTGTTGAGTGCGGATCAGGTATTCCAATTGCTTCAGGCGGGTGTAGCCCCGGAAGTGAAACATCTCTTCAGTGAGGTCAATGCGAGTGAAGAGGTCATGCAATTGTTTTGCTCCTCGACGGGCATCCCACTCGCACTTAAATCCAGGCAGTTGAGTATTGATTTTGTCGAAGCAGGCGCGGTAATTGCGTCGATCGGCACTGATACTGCCAAAACTCAATTTGCATCCTGTGAAGACATCGGCAATGATTTCCGCCATGTCTTTGACTCGATAATTATTCGATGTATCGCCAACATTGAAGATTTGATTGTGAATCATATCGCGAGGAGCTTCCAGAACACAGAACGTGGCTTTGGCAATGTCTAAGCCATGGGCCATTGGTCGCCAGGGAGTACCATCACTGTTCATTTTGATTTCTTTTGTTGTCCAGGCCAATCCCGCCAGATTATTAATCACAATGTCAAACCGCATTCGGGGAGAGGCTCCAAAGGCAGTAGCATTGCGCATGAAGGTGGGGGAGAAGTCGTCGTCGGCCATTGGTGCGATCGCCCGTTCTACCATCACTTTGCACTTGGCATAGGCGGTTTGCGGATCCACCGGCGATGCTTCCGAGGCTCCTTCCGGCTCAGTAGAAAAGCCATACACACTGCAGGACGACATATAGACAAAACGGCTAACTCCAGCTTGTTTTGCCAGTTCTGCTAATCGCACGCTGCCTTTGAAATTAATTTCATGGGTGATGTGGGGAACCAGTTGCCCGGTTGGGTCATTGGATAATTCCGCCATGTGTACCACGGCATCCATGCCCTGTAAGTCGTCCAGGGTGATGTGGCGAATGTCTTTATTGATGGTTTTGGGAGCCAGGTCAATGCCGTTATACAGCCAGCCCGCTTTGTAAAAGCCCGTATCAATCCCGGTGACATCGTATCCCTGGCGCAGCAGGAGTGCCGCCAGCAGACATCCAAGATAGCCTTCTGTACCAGTAATCAGTACTTTCATGCAAGGGTTAAGAGGTGAATGCGAGGGTTAAAGTGGGAGGTGCCGGAACCTGGGCTGCGATCGCCTTGCCAATCTCCAGAGAAGCAGTTGCTGCTGGAGACGGAGCATTGCAGACGTGAATTGAGTGAGTACCGTTCACAATCAAAAAGTCATCTACTAGCTTACCGTCGTTCATCAACGCTTGCGCTCTCACCCCTGCATGAGTCGGCACAACGTCTGGCATCTGGACTTCTGGAATCAACCGTTGCAGGCTGCGAACAAACGCGGCCTTACTGAACGATCGCATAATTTCCTGAATCCCTTCATCGGCATGTTTAGCGGCCAGTTTCCAGAAACCGGGGAAGGTCATCACCTCCAGCGTATCCCGCAGGTCAAAATCGGTCTTGTGATAGCCCTCCCGTTTCAGACTGAGCACGGCATTGGGGCCAGCATGAACACTGCCATCAATCATTTTGGTGAAATGTACCCCCAAAAAGGGAAAGGCTGGATTGGGAACGGGATAAATCAGAGTATTTACCAGATAGCGTTTTTCCGGCACCAATTCATAGTATTCGCCCCGAAATGGCACAATTTTGGCTGGAGAATCGGCTCCTCCCAACTGGGCGACGCGATCGCTGTACAATCCCGCACAATTAATTAAAAATCGGGCTGCAAAACTGCCCTGATTGGTTTCAATCACTTGACCATCAACCGTATCGCGAATGTGCATGACCTTCGTATTCAGGCGCAGATCCGCACCCTGTAATGCCATCAGTTCAGCATACTTGGCACCAACTTGCTGGTAATCCACAATACCCGTTGAAAAAACCCGAATTCCCGCCAGACAACTGACGTGCGGTTCAATTGATCGCACCTCCTCTGCCGTCATCCGAGCCACAGGAATCCTATTTTGTAGCCCTCGCTGGTACAGATTTTCCAGCAACGGCAGTTCCTTTTCCTGAGTCGCCACAATTACCTTGCCACAGACCTCATGGGGAATCTGGTGCTGCTGACAAAACTCTACCATCGACTGGCAACCATTCCGGCAAAACTGCGCCTTCAGGCTTCCCGGTTTGTAGTAGATCCCGGAATGGATCACACCACTGTTATGACCGGTTTGATGAAACGCCCAGGTACTCTCTTTTTCTAATAACAAAATACGCGCCGTAGGATAGCGCGTACCAATAGCCATGCCTGTAGAGAGACCAACAATTCCACCACCGATAATCACAAAGTCGTACATACCACACCCTAAATTCCCTAGAAAGGGGATTTTAAGGGAAGTAGGAGCAATTTACCAGATTTTCCAGGGAGCTTTACCGTTTTTCCATAAATCTTCTAAGTAATTCTTGTCCCTTAAGGTATCCATAGGTTGCCAAAAACCAGCATGACGGTAGGCAGAAAGCTGATTGGACTGCGCCAGTTTTTGCAGTGGTTCCCGTTCCCAGGTGGTGGAATCAGCAGCGATGTAATCGATCACTTCTGGTTCCAGCACAAAGTAACCGCCATTGACCCAGGCTCCATCTCCTTCTGGCTTTTCGTGAAAGGACTGAATCTTGGTTTGCCCCTGTCCCAGCGCGATCGCCCCAAATCGTCCCGGTGGTTGAACGGCGGCTAAGGTGGCCAGCGTGCCCTGCTCTTGATGAAAGCGAATCACGTCCGTGATGTTGACATCACTCACCCCATCCCCGTAGGTAAAACAAAAGGTGCCATTGCCAATATGCTCCCGTACCCGTCGTAAACGTCCCCCCGTCATGGTACTTTCACCCGTATCGACCAGTGTTACCCGCCAGGGTTCTGCATTGCCATTGTGCACATCCATCTGGTTCGATCGCATATCAAAAGTGACATCCGACATTCGCAAAAAGTAGTTCGCGAAGTATTCTTTAATCACATATCCTTTGTATCCGCAACAGATAATAAATTCGTTAATTCCGTGGGCTGAATAGGTTTTCATAATATGCCAGAGAATTGGCTGACCACCAATTTCAACCATTGGTTTGGGTTTAATAGTGGTTTCTTCACTCAAACGAGTTCCCAATCCCCCGGCCAAAATGACTGCTTTCATACGTGACAACCTTAGAAACTTTATGGCAACCCTTGTGCTATCCCCCAATCCTAATAGCAGTACCTAAGTATGTCTATAAAGCAATGATGAGCAGGGTAGCCTGGTATGTAAAAAATCAGAAATGGTAATTCGGATCCTTGACTGAACGCTTTCAGTCTTCCCCAAAAACTTGTGGAATATAGATTTTAAATAATTTTCTTTTGTAAAGCAGTTGTAGTGAATGTGGATTAACTTCAACCAGATAAAGATAAAAACTTGTTAAATGCTATGAGATCGAACGTTGATGTGTTACATGGCACTAACCAGTTGAATTTATTGAGCCTGAGCCTAAGCAACAGAAGCTCTCACAGTCCAGCTAGAGAACAGTCGTTTGCCTATCAGAGAAACTACAGTTCTGGACTTGGACAAAGTTTATGTCGTTGAATTCCGGCAGCTCAGATCTCATGCAATTGCTCTTCAACGGGAATGGAACAGGGGTAAAAACATCTATCTTCTATGAGAACTATTAGCGTTAGTTCTGACCCTGCTGAACATTGACAACTCGGAGTCCTTTAAGCACTGACAGTCCTGGAGCCTGATTAAGCTGAGAATAAATCTCATTAAGCTTGCTCTTTCGCCCTTCATATTTTATGCTGCTTTTTGAAAGATATTTTCAATAATCTAGTAGTACCTGTGGGAGTGAAATCATCTTATGAAAATGACGAGACGGGCTTTTCTTGCCTCTGGCAGCGCGATCGCCGTTGTGGCGATGGGTGGTTGTGGCCAGAAACAGGAGTCAGGCAGTTCTCAGGCCAAGCAAGCTATTAATTTGTATTCTGCCCGCCACTACGACAGTGATAATGCGCTCTATGCAGCATTTACTAAGCAAAGCGGCATTGCCATTAATCTGGTTGAAGCGAAGGCCGATGAGCTGATTGAGCGAATTAAAAGTGAGGGCACCAACAGTCCTGCCGATGTGTTGATGACTGTGGATGCGGGAAATCTCTGGCGTGCTCAACAAGCGGGCTTATTTTTGCCCACCTCAGCCCAGGCGCTGCAGAGTGCCATTCCTGCCAACTTGCGTGATCCGGCAGGCAATTGGTTCGGCTTCTCCAAACGAGCCAGGGTGATTGTGTATAACAAAAACCGTGTTAAGCCTGCCGATTTATCCACCTATGAAAATCTGGCAGATCCTCGCTGGAAAGGACGATTTATTGTGCGCTCCTCCAGCAATGTCTATAACCAATCGCTGACGGGTTCATTACTGGCCGCCAATGGATCTGAACAAACAGAAGCCTGGGCACGGGGATTGGTCGCTAATTTTGCTCATCCTCCCAAGGGGAATGACACAGCCCAAATTCAAGAAGTTGCTGCCGGGGTCGCCGATTTGACATTGGTGAATACCTACTATGTGGTGCGGTTGATGAAATCCGAGAAAGCAGAGGAACGGGAGATAGCCTCTAAAGTGGGCGTGTTTTTCCCGAATCAGGACGATCGCGGTACCCATACCAATATCAGCGGTGGCGGAGTGGTGAAAACTGCCAAAAATCCGGAAGCCGCAATTCAGTTTTTAGAGTTTCTTGCCACTCCAGAGGCACAGGCCATTTTTGCGAAAGGCAATAACGAATATCCGGTCGTGGCTCAGGTGGCGATCGACCCCATGTTAGCCAGCCTGGGAGAGTTTAAAGCCGATCCCCTGGATGCAGCTATCTATGGCCAGAAGAATGCCGAAGCTCTGAAAATTATGGATCGAGCAGGCTGGACTTAAGAACAGGGATTCATTTTACGGTTTTTCTGACTGGCTCAAATCTTGTCCTTGCTGTAACTGCTGATAGCCCTGATAGACGGGGAGTTGACCGCGCAGAAAACCAATATTCGCCCCTGGACAAATGATTTCCAGCGTTGCCGGACTAAACTCCGTCAGTAACTTTTGCACACTCCTGATTTGTCTCGGCCAATGAAAGGTTTTGGCG
>JBBIQC010000251.1:0-6921 GCA_037442585.1 Oscillatoriales cyanobacterium bin_317 | reverse complement strand
TCGCGCTTGCCATCAGCGCCAACAACACCGCCGAATTCGACTCTGGTCCAGCTAATGCAAATGGAAAGGTACTGCGGCAGGCAACCATAATGGCGGTCACGGTTGCTCCCAATAAAGCAACTCCCAGACCCTGTGGGAAATAAGCAGCCAGGCTGCCAGAAAAGATCAGGGCAGCAAAAGAAATGCTATAAACCAGAGTGACTAGTCCAGCAATTAAACCGGCAGAAATATCGGGCAGGAGCGCGACGAAGCTAGAGAATCCAGTTGGTTTTTGGTTCTCCTCCTGCATACCTCGCTAAGGACGAATCGGTTCCAAGTTAACTTCAATGATGGGAACGGTTGCGATCGCCCCTAACCCCTGATCGCTGAGCAGGTCTTTCCATTCCTTCCCGTAGGTCGCTGGATTCTTCTGCATTAAGGCGGCAATGTCAGCCAGCATGTCATTCCAGATGCCTGCCGAACCATAGATCGAAACTTTTTCCTGAGGCGATGCCTGATTGACCCGGTTCAGTTTTTGTTTTGTCTCTGGGTCAAGTGTCTTGATGTAGTCATCACCGACTCGCTGGACAACGCTCGTAATCACAATGTCCTCTGCCCGATTTTTGGAGTTGCAGACGACCATCAAAGCCCACACGTAATTCTTGCCAGTCTGTAGTCCGTCTGGCACAGCACTTTTAGGCAACGACATACTGACCACAGAAGCTTTGTTTTTATAAGTCGAGTTCGCTGCATGGGCTTGAGGCAATGGTATCTGTCCGATAAATACTGTTTTACCGCTTCCCTCCTCCAAAAGGCGAAATTCAGCCTTCTGGGCATTATTTTCAGGGATGTAGGCAAAGAAGGTGGGGAAGGCTTTGGTCGTCAATCCCAGGTTGCTGGACGGAATCAGGGCTGTCAATCCTTTGCTACTGGCCGTTGATGCACAGGTGTCACTACGGGCGGCTCCTGCTTCTCGATTTCCCGGAGCACCCGATCGCGGTGGCCTAAAGCTCGAACCTGCAAGAGCCACATCGGTTGCAGCCAGAAACGGGGCGCTGAATACCAAAGCCGATAGCGAAAGACCTAGAACAAAATGGGAGCGATTGTTCATCTTTAATCAAGCTCTGAGAAAGGTAGACGGTTAAGAAATATTACGCTGTCTGATCACAGGAAAGCAGCATAGTAATCAGAGCAGGGGCAGTTCACGAATCAGCCGTATTGTTTTCCAGGTAACAGAGAGTAATTAAATTTAGCTTACCCTATAATCATCCCAGTGTGGATTGGGTAGTCGGGATAACGACCTTAACACCAGGGGCAGTTCTCCATATTCCTTAATTTGTGGCAATCATCCTCCTATGCTCCTTAAAATCCTCAACGGTCTCCACACTCGTTTCCCACGTTTTAACGATGTGGAATCGTCATTTGTGAAGATTGGCGTTCCCATCCTGGCAACCAGTCTGGCTATGACAGGCGCGATCGTTGGGATGCGTCAACTGGGATTAATGCAGGGATCTGAACTGGCTGCTTACGACCACTTTGTGCAATCGCAACCGGATCGGGGGAGAGACGATCGCCTGCTGGTTGTCGGGATCGATGAAGTTGATTTACAAACCTTGCAGGAGTGGCCTATTAGCGATCGCACCCTGGCCCGCTTAGTCGAAAAGTTAGAAACCTATCAACCCAGAGCGATCGGCATTGATGTTTTGCGAGATATTCCGATTGAACCAGGGCGAGCAGAATTGTTGCAAACCTTAAAACGGAATGACAATACAGTTGTGGTGTGTAAAGCCAACTCGGCGCGGGAGTTTGGGGCGGCTCCTCCCCCCGGCATTCCGATTGAAAAAGTTGGAACGGCTGATTTAGTCATCGATCCCGGTGGAATCTTGCGGCGATCATTGCTGTGGATGACACCTCCAGCCCATTCCGGGTCTGTGATCAAGAAAAATATCTGTAATGACCCGAACAATACGCTGCTGTCTTTGAGCTTCAATCTGGCGTTGATTTATCTGCAAAAGCTAAAGATTGAACCCAGTGTGACGGATGCCGGCGATCTAAAACTGGGATCTACGATTTTGCCGAAGTTTCAGGGCAACATGGGGGGCTACCGGAAAGCGGATACTGGCGGGTATCAGATCCTGTTGCGCTATCGTTCTCCAGATAATCCTGCTGTCCAGGTGCGGTTGACGGATGTGCTGAAGGGCAAGGTTGATCCGGCCTTGCTTCGCGATCGCATTGTCCTAGTGGGCTACACCACTCCTCAAGCTAAAGATGATTTCTACACACCCTACAGCTCCAGCAAAGATGATCTGCAAAAAATGCCAGGAGTGCTGATCCATGCTCAGTCTGCCAGCCAGATCTTAAGTGCGGTGATTGACCACCAACCCCTGATGTGGGCCTGGTCATTTCCAGTGGAAGCGATCTGGATTTTGGGCTGGTCGCTGGTGGGGGGTGTGCTGGCCTGGTATGTTCGTCATCCGCTTAAATTCAGTCTGGTTGCGGTCGGGGTGATTGGCTCAATCTATTTCATTTCCCTGCTGACCTTTGTTCAGGCGGGGTGGATCCCTGTTGTTCCAGCGATCGCGGCGTTTATCAGTACGGCAGTGGGTGTGGTGCTGCTGGATCGCTTTAACCACAGTACTTATGGGCAAACCGTCTATAAAACGGTGAAAACCTTCCTGAAACTGGAAGTAGAGGTGGATAAAGAAAAGCTGGAGCAGCAAGTCGCTGAGATTACGGAAACAGATTACTTCCGGGATCTGCAAAATACTGTTAAAAGCCTGCGGCAACAGAATTCCCATCCAAATTCTCAGTTGCTATCCAATGCCGAAAGTCCTGTGCATCAGCAAATTGAGGACAATCAATCCGTATTCACACTGGCAAAACCGGATAACTCTTCCATCCCCCGGGACTCTGAATCAACCCACTCCAGTGACTCTCAGAACGCTGAAGATTACGAGCTGGATTTCATTGAGATGCTGAACCTGGAAACGAAACGTCTTAAAACAGACCTGGAAACCCTATCAAACCCATCCAACCCGGAGAATCAACTGGGCTTCATGCAGCACCCCAGACTCGATCGCGATCGCCCTGACCCAGTTCCCTCGGAACCCCGAACAGAAGTGCAATCCCAGCAAAAGTTCACTCTCACTGATACAGTGAATTCCATGAATGAAACCAACGACGACCTGGATTACTTTGACGTGTTGTACCAGGAGAGTCAGCAAATAAAGAACGGCAAGGAAAGCAGGACTCCCTAACAGGTAAGGGGAAACAAATGGTTTGGGCAAAGCAGATAATCGGCAAAATGTAACGAATACTACAGAAAAGCAATACTTTGAACAAATAGATTTCAGTAGCCCCCTACCGCCCAATGCTGTCCATCTCAACTGTCCATCTCAACGAGTCTTACAATCAAACTGCCCATTCTATCTGACACCTGCACAAGGTGAATGAGGTTTAAGGAAACATCCTATGGTAAAGGTTATCTCTGTCCATTCATTTCGTGGAGGCACAGGAAAGTCAAACTTCACCGCTAACCTCGCAGTGATTACCGCCATGAAGGGCAAGCGGGTTGCCATTGTGGACACGGATATTCAATCTCCCGGAATTCACGTTTTATTTGGCATGGATGAGCAGGGAATGCAGCGATCGCTGAATGATTACCTGTGGAATCGATGCACGATCGCGGAAGCGTCCTATGATGTCACTCCAACCGCCGTGGCTCAGTCCAGTGGCTCAGTCTACTTCATTCCCTCCAGTATCAAAGCGGGTGAAATTGCCCGCATCTTAAACGAAGGGTACAGTGTAACCTTGCTCAACGATGGCCTCCGCAGTCTGTGCCAGGAACTGCAGCTCGATTACCTGTTTATCGACACTCACCCTGGACTGAACAAGGAAACTCTGCTCTCCGTGGCAATTTCAGATGTTTTAGTACTGCTGTTGCGACCCGATCGTCAGGACTTTCAAGGTACGGCGGTAACGCTGCAGGTGGCTCGCAAGCTGGATACGCCAAAGACCTTCCTGGTGGTGAATAAAGTCCTGACCTCCTATGATCCGCTAGATGTCAAAGAGCAAATCTCCACAAAATTTCAGGTTCCTGTGGCCGGAGTCTTTCCAATTTGTGATGAGATGATGCAGCTCGCCAGTGGTGGCGTTTTTTGTCTGGAATACCCGAACCATTCTTACACTCAACAACTCAAAGACGTTGCCAACCTGATCACCACGTAGCGACTTCATACAGTTTATTTTTATTGATGACAACGGAAACTTACATCTCACTAAAAAGGTGATTAAGCGGTGAATGAAGAGAAGGATAAGCAGAATTTCCTCGACGATCTGGATTCGTTAATTCAGCCATTTAAGGCTGTCGCCTCGCCACTTCAGCAGTTCTTGAACGACCTCCATACAAAATATAAATCATTAACGGATGGTGCAGTTGCAAACTATATTCCAGAACTCGCCAAGGTCGATCCGGAGTTATTCGGAATCTGTGTCGTTACGGTAGATGGACAAATTTTTGAGGTCGGAGATACCAGCAAACTGTTTACCATTCAATCGGCCTCCAAGCCCTTTGTGCATGGATTAACGTTAGAGGATTGTGGGCGGGATTATGTCTTAAGCCGTGTCGGGGTGGAGCCAACGGGGGAGGCATTTAACGCGATCGTTTTGGATGAGCAGTCGGGACGGCCTTACAACCCGATGGTGAATGCAGGGGCGATCGCCACAGCAGGTCTGGTCAAAGGTGCCAGTCCTACGGAGAAGCTCAATCGAGTGCTGGAGATGTTTCACCGCTACATTGGGCATGAGGTGAATGTGGATATGTCCGTCTACACGTCCGAGCGGACCACAGGGCACCGCAATCGGGCGATCGCGCACCTGATGCTCAACTTTGGCATGGTAGACGATAACCTGGAAGATATGCTGGATTTGTATTTCAAGCAATGTTCTGTGATGATTAGTTGCCGTGATCTAGGTATTATGGGAGCGACGTTGGCAAACAATGGAGTTAACCCCCTGACGGGCGATCGTGCTCTGGACTCGGAATACATTAAGGATGTGCTGAGTGTGATGTACACCTGTGGCATGTATGACTATTCAGGCGAGTGGGCCTATCGGGTTGGACTCCCTGCTAAAAGTGGGGTTGGGGGAGGGATTGTTGCAGTTGTGCCCAAATTGTTGGGAATTGCGGTGTTTTCCCCGCGCCTGGATCCCCGTGGTAACAGCATTCGAGGTGTTAAAGTTTGTGAGGAAATGTCAAAGCACTTTGGCCTGCACTCTTTTGACCTGCACGATGATTATTCTAAGTTTCTCAATTCGCTGACTCGCGCCAAAGCAACTTCTTAAGCCCAACCTGTCAAGTGGGCAGTGCCCACTCTACGGATGTGCGATCTTGAATCCAGCGATCGCTGCCCTAAACCGTTTTCCGTTTTCTTGCTGCCAATAACCCGACTCCAGCCAAACTCAGAGCCAGCACACTACCCGGTTCTGGAACAGCCGTGCTATTGATGCTGAGGGTATTGATGCCAAGCGCGCGATCGGAAATTGAGGAACTGAAAACCACTTGGGAAATATTGGGAGTGTCACTCAGAACTCCCAGGAAGATGGCCGAATTATCCAGTGCAAGCGAAGACGTGCCCGGAACTGAGAATGTGCCCAACAGTTGATGACTACTATCAAAGGCGGCGATCGAGGCGATGAATTGAGTCGTATCATCGACGGCAATTTGGGCACCTGCCCCTGCAACCGGAGTGTCAAAGGAAATGGTAATTGGCCCTGGGTTGCCAGGAGAGGGAAACTGACCGGGAAGCAGCCCCGTAAACAGAACAAAATCACCACTGGCAAAGTTGGTAGGAGTCCCAGTGGCCGTAGTTTGGAACAGCAGCAGCGGAGTAATACCGGGACTGGTAGCAGGAGGAATTGTGACGGTTAAATTCAACCCTGCCTGTGAAGTAGCCGCGATAGAGTTCGGTAAAATCTTGAATGGTAAGGGAGGTGTCACTGGCCCCAGGGTTGCCCAATTGACCTGATCATTTCCACCCAGTGCGGCGCGGTCGCTCACCAGATTCAGCACAAAGGCATAACTGGGAGCAGGAAGCGCTACTAGAAAAGTCGTTAGAGCAATCCCGCTGCAACTTGCGATCGCTTGAGGGAAACGGTGAAGCAACGTTTGAGTCATAAAAAAACTTTAACTTTTATGCAATAAAGGGAGTTTAAGCGCCTTTATAGTTGCATATTTCCTCTGACTCAACCTATCACTTCATCCTTACTTTATATGAAGAAAAGTTAAGAAATAGGCTTTTAATTGTGTTTAACTTAAGCTCCATGCCGATCAAGAAATCTGAAAATATGCGGAAAGATTCTGCCTATTCAGCTTAAACAGCGTATTATGCCGAAATAATCGACATAAGCAGTAGATTTGGGATGTTATGCTGAACCATTCAGCCTATCCACTCGCTATGGAATCTTAGCCAGCGGCGGTTCGCCGCGTACGGACACGGAAGCCTCGGAGGCCCAAATGCAACTAAACGTGCGTGACACACCCTATAACGCCGTTGGTGATGGCCTGTCGCATGAACTATCCACTAGGTTTTCCTCTCTAGCTGACGCGCAGGTTGTCTATCCTTGCGCGACTGCGCTGACAAATGAAATAGACTGGTGTGCCATTCAGACCGCCATCAACAACCTAGGACAGCTATCCCCTCTGAAGTTAGGTCAGGGTGGGTACGTGTACCTGCCACCAGGATTATACGTTCTTTCGCAGACCGTAGCGCTCAAGGACAGCATTAGCATTGTCGGTGACGGTCCAAGAGCGAGTGTCCTTACCCGAAACGGTAACTTCACAATGCTGACCCTGGCCACCTATACCGAGATTACGCACGTACGAGTACAAGGCAGGGCTAGTTCATTGAAAAAAGGAAAAGAGACGGGAGATATCATGAGCAA
>JBBIQC010000250.1:0-6946 GCA_037442585.1 Oscillatoriales cyanobacterium bin_317 | reverse complement strand
ATATATTGGTCAAAAATGAGAATAGCCAACGCTTATTTGTTACAGTCTACGTGCTGTTGGGTTTCGCTGCACCCAATAACGGTTTACAAGTAAGAGTTTGACAGTGCTCAACCCGACCGACGGCGAGCAGGGCGATCGCACGGATAGCTGTTGGGTTTCGCTGCAACTCATAGCTTACACATCTTCACTGGTAGCAACCCAGACTGCCGCTGCTTCATCCCAGAAGGCATTGACCTGATACACTGCCGATTCCATACTTGCCTCCCCTTGAGCGATCGTTTTTCCAGTCTAAAGTACAGTTTGCCTTGATGCAGTGTGAGGCTTATGGAACTTTCTACTCTACGATCAAATCGCGCAGGTAATAGAAGCGATCGCTTTGCAAGTTAGTTCCCTGAATTCGCCCTAAATAGCCTACTAAAGGTGATGAAAGCTCTATTAGAATCTCATGAAAATCCTTTTGAGTTACAACTTCAGGAGGGTTTGAACCACAGTAAACGCCAAACAGAACGTCAATGCTAGCATCAGTTACTTGAACCTGGCTTAAGTGATTCTTAATTACTCGGATAATGTGTACTCTTAGCTTAAGTCTTTCTAAAACCTTCTCGACATATTCATCAATCTTATAATCAATCTGGCCAGGCTCTAAATACTTTTTTAGTTCGATCAAATCTACCGAACCTGGATACTTAGCTTGTAACTCAACCAACCTCTGTAAACTCATGGGATTAATAATACTAACTTTCCACTTTGTTGCTGCAGTTAAAAGATCTTGAGTAGGATCTCCAGGACCAATAATTAATTTTGTAGATCTAAGGAATTGATCTGTATCTAGATGCATTCCACCAAGCTTGATCAATTGTTCAGTTGTATCGCTAGGAATCTTTTTACCTGCTTTGCATTCTCCTACTAGAGGATATGGCTTTGAACAGAAGAGGTCTAAACCACCTGCTCCTCCCTTGTAAGCCTGTTCAATTGAGAAACCTAAGAACTCAAGTCCTTGACGTACTACATTTTCAAAATCTGTACCTGCTTGATAATTACTCTTTCCTTCATCGAGATCTTTACTACGCCTACCTAATGCATCGATCTTATAAATCCAATCAAATTCTTGCTCACTTCTCTTAGGTATTGGCGTATTTTTCCAACCTAAGAAAACTTGAATAAGCTCGTCTAGGCTTCTAGCTTTCTCTTTATTAGGAACCAACTTGGAAATAGTTTCTTGTAACTCCTCTAGTTCAGGATGTAAAGGTAATTCTAAATTGAGTAACTGTTGCCTGCGTTGAGTAAACAAATCATCAGTTAGTATAGGAACAGATTGGTCTGTGAGTAAGCAAGTAGGTAATTTAATGAAGCTTCCTACCTTACTTGTACTGATGCCTCTTATACAGAATTCATGTGTTTTAGGCAATTGAAATATCCGCAGACAGAGTAGAAAAAGCTTGTGACGTTCCTGCACCAATTTTTGTAAATTCTCGTTCGGCCAAGTTGTTAATTGAGCTAGCTTTTCTATATCTTCAGGATCACTATAGATCTTACAAAATTCAAGCTTGGCCCAGAGACTAATAGGAACCATCAAACTACTATTCGGTACCTCAACAGGACAAAGGGCAAATTGCTGCATTGAATTAACAAATGTTTTAGACAAAGCAGCAATCATTCGTCCTTTGCTAAGGGCAGCAACATCAGATGCTGGTAGACACAGCGCAGTATTTATTGAAATGGAAGTATTCATCAGTTTCCAAGCAATTAAGCAACTGATAGAAGTTCGAGAGCTTCAGATGCTTCTTCATCAGATGCGTTAGCGACTTCTTCAGAGAAAAGTTTTTCAAGATCACTGTCTTCGTCAATGACTTCTTGAGGTTTCTGTCCTGATGGATCGCTTAGGATGTCACAGATGAGAGAGTTGTTGGCAATTGGATGTTTCTCATCAATAAATCGGTAGAAATCTTCTTCCGTAAAGGTGTCTTTGTCAAGCTCTTTATACATCTTAAGGAGAGTGAGAAGTGGTTTAAGATCATCATCATTAAATGAAACCCATTCCCCACCTTGCTTATTCTGTAGCTGATCTAAACTTGTATTTGCGACCTGCCAATGATCTTGAATTGCTTTAGCTCTGACTAAACAGCCACGAGTTAGGTTAAGTTCCTTATATAAGGTCAAACACTTAATACATGCTCCAACAGTCCTACCGTGAGAATCTTGGGAAACACAAACACCGATTTTTACCGGCTTCCCATTCTCTTCGCCCAAAATTCGGAAGTTGATACAGCCTTTATGTCTCCATCGAGGTTTCACTTCTCGATCTAATTCTTTAAGAGTTACGCCTTCAATGGTTTTTCCCTGTAGATACTGCAATCCAAAGGCAAGTGCATTCGCAATCTTTTCATTATCATCAGAAAAATCATCTAAAGTTTCTTCTATTTGAAGATAAATCTTCTCAAGTTTCTCAACTGGGTCGATCTCTACTTGACTAAAGTTTTGAGCACACCATTGCAAGATCTCTCTAATTGTTGACCCGTCTCCTAACGCCCGAAGTTCGCTTTCTTCAAAGGGATACACTGCATGAGGAGGTATCAGGCTATGTTCTGAGTAGAAGTTCTCCAACCAGAAGGCTACGAGCATCACAGCATCATCAGGCTTTAGAAGACTGAGCGCTATTTCTTTGTGGGCAATTCGGTCTTTAACACCAGTACTATGAGTGACGGTTTGAAATTCTTCTCTCCATGTTTGAGCATACATAGCGGTTAATAGAATGCCGCGCTTTAAGTTGTTGTAGATGTCTTTTGCCAAGCTAGCAACCACCTGTGCTCTGCTATAACCACCTAACATTAGATCTACTTCATCTGCCAATTCTGTTCCATCTAATTCATCAAAACAGATAACTGGCGTTGTGTAGTAGCTAATGAGAGCTAGTATTTGACGAGCTGTACTGAATGCCTCAGCTTCTCTATCTTCCTTACCCATATCAGGCAAATCCATCATGCTTGCTTGAGCTTCAGATAATTCTCGGCCAGCTAACCAATTAATTGCAAAGGGTGCATGGGCTTGAGATAACGTCCAGAGAATAGCTTTGACAATGTAAGGATTATCGACATCTGGGCATTTTTGCAGAATTTTTTGAGTTAGCTGATGAATAACTTGAGGTTGTTTTGCAAGTGCTTTGGGAAACTGTTCAATCAGCCGTTGTGGCACAAAACTTTTCTCCATTCCCTGACCAACCAAGGCCGTTGCGAGTTCTTGCCACTGCATGACTCCCTGGCTTCCTGGCTTTTTCAGGCTAAAAGCCATGCTTTGCAAAAACTGGTGCTTAATTAAACTCAGGTTTCCATATTCGCACATATAAATAAAGAAGCCTTCGCCCGTTCGTTTCAGATAATGGCGAATTCTGCTTAACACATGAGTCTTGCCAACACCTTTGGGCGCTAGAATAGCAAATCCTGCCGTTTTGCTTTTTAGCCGTTCCGAATTAATTTTCTCAATAGTTTCTAGGATGGTTTCTGAAGCGTGAGCGTGTAAGCAAGGCAGATCCAGGAAGTTCTCATCCCAGACGTGATAAGACTTGGTAATAAAATTACTCTCAAACGGATTGCACTCTTGAATTACTTGGTTGAGTGAATCAAGGGAAGAATGGGCAGACATCGTGCTTATGGAGAAAGTAAGGTGGGCATTGTTGAGTAAAGGTTTGGGCTAATTTTGTTATCGCTTCGCATAGCAGCGTAATTTGCCCAGTTTTGTCGTAACAGAATCTTCAATCTTGTCTGGAGCGCCATCTTCAACGCTCTCCTCTAGCAACTGAAGAAGATCCTCGGACTGCATCTCAAATACCCACTCATTAAAGTGAGCGCGGGAAACGCGATCGCCAATTTCTCTACGAATTCGGTAAATAGGCACCATATTGCCCATGTTGTAGTCTTGATTAAGATGCTCAAACACCTCTAATGCGATGTGCTTAAACTCTTCGTAGGACGAGATTGCGTTACCAGTCACTTTTCCATTCGTTGATGGTGTCAGAGTCGCCCCTTTTGCCTGTTGCACCCACTTGCATAACGCTCTTGCGACCCAGGCACCAACGATCGTTCCCTCAATCGCCAGATCAGCAGCCTGCAAATGCTGTCCTAACAGGTCAATTCCTTTGCTGGAAATGGCAACCTTCCCATCCGCGATCGTGATGGCTCCTTTTTCCTGCAGTTGAGCAAATACCTGCTGATAATCCGTACTCTTCTCCCCTTTGCGCTTCAACCGCTCAGTTAACTTCCCCTTGAGAACCCCAGACTCGCCCCAACCCCACAATGCCAGCAGTAATCGAGTTGAGCGATCGGCGAATTGCGTATCTTTGCTGAGAGAATTCTTTGTTGCAAGTGTGGTCGCTGGCATGGCAATCTTCCTGATTTGTTTAACTCGTGCTGCTGTCAGTAGAATGCCCCTTACTGTCGATCGAATCACAAAAACTTGTAGAGAGCCGATACCCTTCAAACAAGATTGTGTGAAGATTAGAGTGATATTTTGATGATGTATCCAATCGCACAATAGTATTTGCGTAAATAGTCGTAGATGCCGTTAAACTCTAGGTTTTGATAGACAAACAGAAAGTAGTGCAGACCGATCGCTGCTGATGATTGCATCAAAATGTCAGTGTCAGCCTTGCTAAAATTCAAGTATCCCTTGCCTCTAAGAAAAACTCTATGCAAGCCTTTGAAGTCAGTGGAACGATCGACCCAACAGGGCGACTGATACTGGATCAACCGTTACAGGTTTCCCATCCAGGTCGGATACGTCTGATTGTTTTGTTGGAAGAGACTGATCATCATCCTGCAACCAACCAACCGACTTCAACCCACGACTCATCATTCAGCCAACCAGCAACGCTTCAGGTTGCGTTTGATCCAAATGCCATCCCAATCTGGGAACTAGCCGCGCAAATCACGGCTTCAGTTCCGGCTGAAGAGTGGGCAAAACTACCACCCGACTTGGCGCAAAATTTTGATTATTATCAGAGCTTAAGGGACGATTCGTGAGGTACATTTTCGCAGATACAGGTTATTGGGTGGCGTTGCTGAGTCCCGTTGATAATTTGCATTCAAAGGCAGTCTCTCTATCAAAATCCTTACAGCCAGCCCATATCGTGACCAGTGAAATGCTATTAACAGAAGTCTTAAACGACTTTTCCAAGCGATCAGACTATGTACGGGATGGAGCCGCAAGATTTATTAAAGCGCTCTATCAAGATCCCAACACAACCATCATTCCCCAGACCACCGCTCAATTTCAAATTGCTCTAGAGCTTTACATTCAGCGCAAAGATAAGCAATGGAGCCACACCGACTGTGTTTCGTTCAAAATTATGGAAGAACAGGCGATCGCTGAGGCTTTAGCTTACGACAAGCACTTTGTTCAAGCGGGTTATCAAGCTTTGATGAGAAATTGTCAAGGCAAGTAGAGAGTGCGATCGCCCCATCAAAGAATCTGTGATAGAAACCGTTGCGATCGCTCTTGTTGGGGATTGGTAAAAAACTCAGCGGGTGGGGCGATTTCTACGATTTGTCCATCGGCCATTAAGACCACGCGATCGCCCACCTCACGGGCAAATCCCACTTCATGGGTCACGACCACCATCGTCATTCCCGATTGGGCTAAGGACTGCATTACTGGATCCAGGGCTGAAGTCGGTTCATCAAACAGCATGATTTTGGGTTGCATGGCCAGGGCACGGGCGATCGCCACCCGCTGCTGTTGTCCGCCAGACAGTTGACCAGGATACTTGTGAGCCTGTTCTAAAATGCCGACTCGTTCCAGCAACTGCATTGCCACTTCCTGAGCCTGTCCCTGCTTCCACTTCCGCACCCAGCGGGGAGCCAGCGTGATATTTTCCAGCACCGTCAGATGGGGAAATAGATTGAATTGCTGAAACACCATCCCCACTTCCTGCCGGATTGCTTCAATATTCCGCAAATCCTGGGACAGTTCAATCCCATCAATCAGAATTCGGCCCTGCTGATAGTCTTCCAGAGCATTGAAGGTGCGGATAAAGGTGGATTTCCCAGAACCGGATGGCCCCATGATCACGACAACTTCTCCCCGCTGGACGGTGAGGCTGACTCCCTGCAAAACATGAAATTTGCCGTACCACTTATGAACCTCTTCAGCGATGATGATCGGTTGGGTCGGGTTGGTGGACATGGGGTTTGAGTGGGAGTAGGGAGTAGGGGAGGTAAGGATGTTTTGCAATCCAAAATCGCAAATCCAAAATCCAAAATGGTATTACCTGCTGCGATCGGGGTGTTCCAGGCGTTTACTGACGGTGGACATGGTGTAGCAGAATATCCAATACAATAGCCCGACGAACAGGTAAACTTCTGCATAGCGACCCAGAAATTGGGGTTGCGCCAGCACTGATCGCGCTATCCCGGTAAGTTCCACCAGGGCAAAGAGGGCGAGCAGTGAGGTGTCTTTAAACAGGGAAATGAATTGACCGACGATCGCTGGGACGGCAATCCGGAGGGCTTGCGGCAGCACGATTAAGGACAGGGTGAGGGGAGTATTCAGTCCCAGTGCTTGCGCGGCTTCGGTTTGGCCTCGGGGAATCGCCTGTAGGCCACCGCGCACATTTTCGGCCAGGTAGGCAGCATTGAACAGGACGAGTCCCGCGATCGCCCGCACAATCCGGTCAATATTTGGCTGTCCCGGCAAGACCAGCGGCAGCATTACCTGAGCCATAAACAAAATGCCAATTAACGGTAAACCGCGAATCAGTTCAATATAGGTGGTACAAAATCCTTTCAGGACAGGTAAGGTACTCTGTCGTCCCAGGGCCAGCAACACCCCCAGGGGAAAGGCCAGCACAATACTAGAGATCGACACCAACAACGTCAGCATCAACCCACCCCAGAGACTGGTCGGCACCCGACTCAGCCCCACTCCCCCGCCAATCAACCACAAACCCACCACC
>JBBIQC010000249.1:0-6966 GCA_037442585.1 Oscillatoriales cyanobacterium bin_317 | reverse complement strand
AATGCTACGCCCTTACAGATCAAGGGTATAAACCGGGGCTTTTAAAACACCCTCTAAGTAAAGCGCATGGCTTAAGCAAACGAGTAGTTTGACAAAATCAGGTTAAGAATGTGAATGATCCCACCAAACTGTCTTCTATCCTTGGGTAGACTAGGGCAGAATATTGAAGACTAACTGAAACAGTAGAACCCATCTAGCTGCCACGATAGAACGCTGATGAACGCTCCCTCGTTTGACACTCACTCCTCTAGCTGTCCGATTTGCCATCGTCCTGGGATTACGCCTCCCCACCAAGTTTTAACCGGATTATTAACCTGCCATCATTGTCGAGCCAGACTGGTTGTGTCCTGGAGTGGTCACTATGTCCGTGATCCGTTTACGCTGAAGCATTTGACAGCCGAACGCACACTCCGGCGGAGTAGCCATCCTTTGTCCCGAATGTTACGAGATATCCGGTTTACACGCCTCTCTCTGGTGCTGACTTTGTTTGCAGGCACACTGCTCTTGGGGATGTCTGGTCTTTTCTCCAACAAACTCACAAGCGTACCCAATTCTCGGCCTCACCCTTCCCCGTCCCAAAGCAAACCATTTCCCTGGTCTTCTCCTTAACGATCGCAAAGCGTCCCATTCGCCGGATACTGGTTCTATTGAACGAGCAGTATTTGGTTTATGGATTTCAGGTTTGTTCCCGTTGAGGAGTTTTATTTTGCACTGACCCTGGCTGTCAGAACCTTGGAAGAATTCAGTGAACCCGGATTAGCAGAGCGGATTGGTGCCCGATTGGAGCAGGAACTGGGACAACCTTCAACTGTGGCCGCCGCGACTCAAAATACTTACAACTATGTGTTTCAGGTGAAAGATGTGGATAACAGTCCTAATCCCAGCCTGATTGTTTCCTTGTCAGACTGGCAAGGAAATTTTCGCATTAGCAGTGATTATGGTTGGACGTTGGATGAGGAGCGGAAACCCGTGCGTACCGAAAAATTCAGCCGACGGGGTGAGTTTGCCGATCAGGTAAGAGCTTACTTGTGGGACTGGTTGAAGATTAAGGTGTAAGGAATGAGGGATCTCTATGCCTCGATCGTGGCTCTAATCTTCTCGGCTTCCAGTGCCCGTCCGATCAACACAAGGCGAGTTTGTCGGAATTCATTCAACTGCCAGGGGCGATCGTAGAAGGAATCAAAGCGATCTCCTACACCCTGTAGAACCAGCCGCATCGCTTTATTTGGAACATTCACAAAGCCCTTGATGCGGTAAATTTCCTGGCTTTGCAGCAGGATTTTTAGTTGGTCAATCAAAGTAGTGGGATTAAAGGCGCGATCGAGAACCAGATGCACGGAGTTAATCTCATCGTCATGATCGTGATCTTCCTCGGTATCGTGGTGGCTGGGACGATCCTGCAAATTGTCTTCAACGGCAGCATTAAAGCCCAGCAAGATATCCGGATGGATTTCCCCCTGGTGGCAGGGAACCACTTTGACCCCAGGCCGCAATTCCTGTTGGAGCCATTGCTGCACTTTCAGTTGGCTATCTGAATCGGCGCGATCGACTTTAGTAAGCAGCACCAGATCAGCGCAGGCTAGTTGATCCTCAAATAATTCTTCGATCGGCGTTTCATGCTCCAGGCTCTCATCTGCCTGACGTTGAGATTCCAGTGCCTCCAGATCGCCCACCAGTTGCCCAGAAGCGAGGGCTTCACAGTCTACCACTGTAATTACCCCGTCTACGGTGGCTCCAGTCCGAATTTCCGGCCAACGAAAGGCTTGCACCAGGGGTTTAGGCAGGGCCAGACCCGACGTTTCGATCAACATACAGTCAATTTCGTCGCGGCGTTGCAGCAAAACCTGCATGGTCGGCAAAAACTCTTCCTGAACCGTGCAACAGAGACAACCGTTGGTTAGCTCAACGATGTTGGTAGTCGGTTGCGTTGCCTCCTCTGCCTCACAGACCTGGCACGATCGCAGCAAGTCTCCATCAATCCCCATTTCTCCAAATTCAATCACCAGCACGGCAATACGGCGACCTTGGTTATTTTGTAGGAGATGACGAATGAGGGTCGTTTTTCCTGCGCCCAGAAAACCCGTGATGACCGTAACCGGAATTTTGTGCATGGTAGCCTCAGCTTCTGAACCGTTCAAGAACAGACTGTAGCATGGGCGAGACTGAAGAGAACGGTTGTAACAGCAATGGCGGCTTAGAGGTTATGCAACTCATTAGCCATCCCTAAGGCGCTATCTGGAAAATTTCGCTAAACTGAACAGTAATTCAACGGTAATCCGTCATGTCAGTTGCAGGATTAAGAGGAAAGTCTGCACAAGCAAAGTCAGAAATAAAAAGTCAGGAATAAAGAAAAAAAGACCAGCGATGAGCTGGTCAGAGGAATATTTGCGTTGTTCTCTCAAACGGAGGAACCCGGACTGCGCGTTCCCAAACTTGCAGCGGGCTTCTGTTAGGGTTATTAATCCCCTTTCATTTACCATTGTAACAAGATACACAAATTTTTTTTATAATTCTTCATCACTCCCTGACATTTTTCTTCCCTGGGCCAGAGGCAAACTTTGCATAATTCGTTGGGGTTGGCCCCAAATCACCCGCTCATGCTTGTAAACCGTCATTCCGGGCTTGGCTCCTTTCGGTTTGTAAACATTTTTGGGTTCGGTGTAGATGACAGGTACCTGTTCACTCTGTCTGGCGCGGCTGTGAAAAGCGGCCAGATCCGCTGCAAAAGATAAATCAGCCGCTTCTGGGTCAACTCCTGGCTTTAACCGTAACAGCACATGACTGCCAGGAATTTCTTGCGTATGGAACCAGAGGTCATAATCACCTGCCGTGCGGAAGGTGAGTTGATCATTTTGTCGATTATTCCGCCCCACCAGGACATCTAAACCACTGGGGGAGGTGTAATGGTAGGGTTGACTGGCCGTATCCCCTTGAGGATTGGCGGCGGATTGATAGTCGGGGCTGGCTAAATAACCTTGTTGAATCAGTTCATCGCGAATTTCTTTCAGGGTATTTAGATCTTCAGCCGTTTGATAGGCCGTGAGTTCCGCGATCGCCGCCTCTACCTGCTCCAGATAGTGAATCTCATCATTGACCTCCGTCAGTAAGGGGACTACGGCACTCTGTGCCCGTTTCAGCTTTTGATGTTGTTTATAAAGAGTCTGAGCATTTTGAACAGCATTTTTTTCTGGGTTCAGGGCGATCGTCACCAATTCCCCGGTATGGAAATCGGGCAGGGCGATCGTGGTCATGCCCGGTTGCCACTGGTGCAAATGCGCCATTAATAGATTTGCCTGCTCCCGATATAGATCGGCTCGCTCGGATTGCTCCATCCGCGTCTGAAAAGTCTGGGCTTTGAGCCGCAATTTTTCCAGGAGGGTTTTCAGTTTCTGGCTGAGTTGGTGATGTAGTTGCCCAAACTCTAACTGGTCTAGCTGAACGCCGTAATACTGGTGAATTAGTTCTTGAACGGTGGTGGCCTGGGCCGTTGCTCCCCATCCCAGAACCGTGTAGCCCTGCTCCGTCCAGGCCGGTTGAAACCTTTCTTGATCTAAAGCCTGGAGCCATTCCTGCCAGCATTGAAAGAGCCGTTGCCAGTCTGCTGCTGCTAACTGGTCGGTGGTCTGATCGGGATGGAGATCGGCCCGCTGCAGCATTGATTGCACCAGGGCAGAACTGAGGCCCCGATAGTTTTTCAACAAATTGCGCTTCAGGGAACCCGGAACCAGGCTAATACGCTCCTGCCAGCGATCGCGGTTCTCTCCCAAAGTAGGAATTGCTTCTGTCAGTACAGGTGGAATTTCGTAGGGTTGTCCCGTTTGAATGGGGCGCACGCTGGACTGCTGACTACTCACCTGATGCGCCGCCGTGACAATGTGATCGTCCTGATTGGTGAGAATCACATTACTGTATTTGCCCATCACTTCGATATAGAGATGCCAGAGGGCAGGTTCTCCGGGGCGGCGACCAAACTGCAGGTCAATCACCCGCTCCCAGGGGGCGATCGCGGCGATGTTAATTAACGCCAGGTTGCCAATCTGATGCCGCAGTTGCTGACTGAAGGTAAAGGTATCGGGGATTCGGGGTGGAGGTGCGCTAATGCACAGATGGGCGGCTTGAGGATGCCAGGAAATGCGTAGCCAACCCCGGCTATCCAGAGTGCGGAGGCCCAGGAAGAGGGTATGGCGATCGCGTTGATAAATTTGCTCCAACCGGGCAGGTACCCAGGAGGTTCGCAGTTCAGAGCAAATAGCCGTCAGGGTGGTAAAGTCAACAGGTTGCACAGCAATGAAGAGTTAACAGTTAATGGTTAAGAGTGGAGAATTAAGAATTAGGGTTAGTCAGGGAACGGCGAGATTACTGAACGTTAGCTTGTTAGCCTGTTTATTTCTGGCTACGATCGAATTTAAACCCTGTCCAGGTTCAGACCTGTCTTTCTCTGATCGAGAAACTTCACTGTTCTAGCTTGACCTGGTTGAAAGCCCCCAGCCTTCTGTACTTCTCATCTGTTCCTGGTATGGACATTCGGTTAATCAACATTGGCTTTGGTAACATCGTGTCTGCAAACCGGGTGATCGCCATTGTTAGCCCAGAATCTGCCCCCATCAAACGGATTATTACCGATGCCAGGGACAGTAAACAGTTGATTGATGCTACTTATGGCCGTCGGACGCGGGCGGTGATCATTACCGATTCTGGTCATGTTATCCTGTCTGCCATTCAACCTGAAACAGTGGCTAACCGTTTCATGACCAGTAAAGATGCCCATTCGGAAGATTAGGCACCTGAATTCTAAAAAGATGGCGGCGGCTGCCGCCTAGTTTAAGAGATTATTAATAGATTAACCCTGAGAGTTGGAAGTGCGTGTATGGGATTGGGCAGATTAATTGTTTTAACAGGCCCCAGTGGAGTGGGCAAGGGAACGTTACTGCGATCGCTGCTGAAACGTCACCCCGATCTATACCTTTCTGTGTCTGCTACAACCCGTGCTCCTCGGCCCGGAGAAGTGGATGGCAAGGATTACTATTTCTTGAGCCGTCCGGAGTTTGAGCGCATGATTGCGAATGGAGAGTTTTTGGAGTGGGCCGAATTCGCGGGTAATTTGTATGGCACTCCCAAGGCCTCGGTAGACAATCAAATTCGACAGGGACACTGGGTGATTTTAGAAATTGAGCTGGAAGGGGCACGACAAGTCCGCCAATACTTCCCGGACGCACTGAGAATTTTTATCCTGCCTCCTTCGCTGCCAGAATTGGAATCGCGGATTCGCACCCGTGGCAAAGATACGGAAGATGCGATCGTCCGTCGTCTGCAACGGGCTAAGGAAGAAATTAATGCGGCGGATGAGTTTGATATGCAAATCGTAAACGACGACTTTGATAAGGCTCTCAACCGCATTGAAGCAGCTCTATTTGCTCCAGCAATGTGTTGATGGCGAGCCAGATGTTAAACCAAGTCCAGCTAGAGAACAGGAGTTTTCCCATAAGAGAAACTATGGTTCTGGACTTGGACAAGGTTTAATTACGAGGCAAACAAAGAAGCTGGTGGGGTGTCAGTCTCACCAGCTTCATTTTTATTGTCAGTCAATCATTGCTTCCCTAGGGCAGGGGATGAGCCAGCAGATCAGGGAAGAAACGATTAAATTCGATCAAAATCCCAGCCGTGATAAACATCCAGATGGCCGCAATCACAGGAGCAGTGGATAGATACTTAAGCAAGTAGTTCATTCAGGGTTCTCCCAAAACTATAGAGTTAGGACGGATTAGCGAGGTGCGATCGGAATCTCGTTGTCTTTAGCCGTCAGTTCCCCAGTGGTAAATTCTTTGAGCGCCATGAGGGGCCACGCAAAGCCGGTTAAAGAACACCGAACAGCCAAAGGCACATCGATAATGATTTCTTTCTCCTCTGGATTACTACCCTTTTTGATCGTCTGCAGATACATCCGACCAACCCAACCAATCCAGCCTGCAATGTACAGGAACAGGACGCTGGGAATCAGAGATTCTCCGGCATGAGCCAGACTACCATCCCAAATCAGGTGAGGTAGGCCGTCTTCACCACAGAGTAATCCTGCTTTGGCATAAGCCTCATAACGCTGAGGAGCAGTGGGACTAATGGAGGATTTTGCCCGTTGAGCAAAAGCCGCAGACTCGCTACAGGGCTTCAGATTATAAGCATGAGCAGGCTGGGCCGGGGCGAACCCGAACCAGAGGGAGATGACAAGAATCAGAGCAAACAATCGTCGCATGGAATTGTTTCCCTTCGTTACAACAATGGAACGTCTGTTTTACAAAATTGAGCAGACTTTTAGTAAGGATAAGTTCGCTAAACTATTTAGCATTATGTCCTGAGCTGCATTCTTGACAGAATTCAGACTCAGAAGTTCGCTCATTATCTTCAAGAAATTACCAGTAAATGGCAACCATTTTGGCAATTGAAACAAGTTGTGACGAAACAGCGGTAGCGATTGTTAAGAATCGTGAAATTTTAAGTAGCATTGTTTCTTCACAGATTGCTGCCCATCAAGTTTACGGGGGGGTAGTGCCAGAAGTTGCCTCTCGACAACATGTGGAATTGCTGAATCCCGCGATCGCCCAGGCTCTGACTGAATCTCATATATCCTGGTCAGACATCGACGGAATTGCCGCCACCTGTGCCCCCGGTCTGGTCGGAGCCTTATTGGTGGGACTGACCGCTGCGAAGACCCTGGCGATCGTCCATGACAAACCCTTTTTGGGAATTCACCACCTGGAAGGCCACATTTACGCCTCTTACCTCAGCAGTCCCGACTTAGAACCGCCCTTTCTCTGCCTGCTTGTCTCCGGCGGCCACACCAGTTTGATCTATGTGAAAGCTTGCGGTCATTACGAAACCCTGGGGCAAACTCGTGATGATGCCGCCGGGGAAGCCTTTGATAAGGTAGCCCGCTTGCTGCATCTGGGCTATCCCGGTGGCCCGATTATCGAT
>JBBIQC010000248.1:0-6988 GCA_037442585.1 Oscillatoriales cyanobacterium bin_317 | reverse complement strand
CCAAATCAGATCAGGCCCTGTCCAGTCAGGACGTCTCAGCTTGCCCCTGCTCCTATTCCCCTTGCTCCTGATAGCCAATCTCCCCTGCCTGCTGGACAAGCTACCCCTAGCAAGGATGCCCCTACCCCAAAAGCAGACCCCGTCAGCCCCATGACCAATCAAGCAGGAGAAACGCCTACTCAGCCAAATGGTTCAGGTCCAGTGACAAATCCAGATGGGAAAGGATTTGGCTTTGGTTTCAGTAGATTTGGTACAGGATTTAATTTAGATGGCAAGCCAACAGGTAAGCCTGATGGTCAACCCGGTGGACAGGAAAACGGTAGATCGGGTGGAGACCCTAATGGCAAACCCGGTGGGCAGAGTACTGGTGCGCCTAATGGCAACCCCAACGCAACTGCTGTACGAACTACTCCACCTAAAAGAGATCGCCCTCAGAAACCCGTTTGCTTAGAATGTCCTAAACCTAAATACCGGGGTTCAGAAGGTAGCGCCCGTGTCACTTACGACATTGGTCCCGACGGTAAGGTGACGAATGTTCGTTTACGGCAATCCAGCGGCAACCCAGAAGTTGATCGTGAGACTTTAGAAACCCTCTCCAAATGGCGCTTTGATCCCAAAACGATTCCCGAGGGTGGGCGGCAGAATGTGCGATCGCGTATTACCTATGAGGAGGAAGGTTCCAGCTATCAACGCCAAAATGAGCAGCGCCGCCAGGAAGTGCAACGTCGGCAGGTCGCAGATCAGGAGCAACCGCAACGACAAGCCGAACCCGTCAAACAGCAGCCTACTACTGCCGTTAACAAAGCTCCTGTTAAACCTACACCCCTTCCAACCAACCAACCAGATGCAGTTCCTCAATACCCGCAAGGGGTTAAACCTGCCAGTCAATCTACCCCAGTTCCACCTCCTGTCGAACCTGCCGACCTGCCACCACCGCCAAAACTTGCTCCCGCGATCGTTGAACCGCCGCCTGCGCCGGTGGAAGCCCGACCCCTACCATCGGAACCCGCTCCTGTAGATGTTGTACCCCCTGCACCAATCTCTGGAAACAGTGCCCCTTAGGTTTGGCGGTCTGTCTGTACTTAAATCGAGCAACCATTTAGAAAATTTGAGTTAAAGGTGTTGAAAATGAAACCGTCTATGCAGTCAACCGCGACATTAGCAACAAGCATTTCTCTTGCCATAATCTCAGGAATAGTACCCGCAACAGCCGTTGAACCCCAGCCTGTTACTATCATCCGGTTTGCGGCAAAAGTGGGCAATCAACCGTTTTCCTGTCGGACAACCTACTCACTGGGTAAACCCGCTACCAGCCAGGTTGCCTCAGACTTTCGCTTTTATGTTTCAGAGGTAGCACTGATTGATACCCAGGGAAAAGCGGTTCCAGTCAAGCTAGAGCAGGATGGCAAGTGGCAATACCAGAATGTGGCACTGCTGGACTTTGAGGACAAAACGGGGGCTTGTGTGAATGGCACAGCTGAAACGCGCGATCGCATCGTTGGCACGGTTCCTAAAGGCAATTACACCGGTCTGAAATTCACCCTCGGAGTTCCCTTTGGGCTAAACCATGAAGATTCTGTCCTGGCTCCATCGCCGCTTAATCTGACCGGGCTGTGGTGGAACTGGCAATTGGGCTACAAGTTTGTCCGAATTGACTTACTACGTCCACCAATGGCTCAGTCGAAGGGCAACCAGGCGCATCAGGCGCATGGAGACGCAGGAAAGTCCAGCGGGTTTCCTATTCATCTGGGTAGCACTGGCTGTCAGGCGGCAACGAGCAGCGACAAACCCACAAGCTGTGAAAATCCAAATCGGGCAACAGTTGTATTCACCCGTTTCGATCCGTCAAAAAACCTGGTGGTGGCAGATCTGGCACAATTAGTGACAACCTCCAATCTGAACCAAAACCAACTGAAGACTGCACCAGGATGCATGTCTGAACCGAATGATCGCGGTTGTATGGGCATTATGACGAGTCTTGGATTATCGTTTATGGGTAAACCTGCGATCACGCAAACGTTCTTTCGAGTTGAGTAATGACGTTGGGAGGAAACCGAAAATTCGCACGGCTGATTGCGCTGACGCTATCGTTTCTGTTGGCGATCGGGTTAAGTCAGGCGATCGCAGCCTCCAACCCCCCATCGGCTTATGAGTGGAAGTTGCCTGCCAATTTGCCAAAACCCGTAGCACCTGCGGATAACCCGATGACTCCTGAGAAGGTCGAACTCGGACGGCATCTGTTTTATGAGCAGCGCCTTTCCATCACAGGCAACTATTCATGTGGGTCTTGTCATGAGCAGAAACGCGCCTTTACCGATGGCAAACCTGTCGGGATTGGCGCAACTGGAGAAAAACATCCCCGCAACTCCATGAGTCTGGCGAATATTGCTTACAACTCCGTGTTGACCTGGGCAAATCCCCTCATGACCCGACTGGAAACCCAGGCGTTGGTTCCCATGTTTGGCGAACATCCGGTTGAGTTAGGCATGGTGGGCAGAGAAGATCAAATCCTGTCGATGCTAAATCAGGATACAACTTACCAAAAACTCTTTACAGCAGCATTTGGTAATAATAAGAGAGAGATCAATATCAGCAATCTTACAAAAGCGTTAGCATCGTTTGAGCGCAGCCTGATTTCGTTTAATTCGCCCTACGATCGCTATCGGTTTGGCGGTGACAAAAATGCTATCTCTGTATCCGCAAAACGAGGAGAGCGACTATTTCATAGCGAACGATTAGAATGCTTTCACTGTCATGGTGGATTCAACTTTTCGGATTCAGTTAAGCATGAACGATTAGCGTTTACAGAAATTTCTTTTCACAATACTGGACTCTATAACATTGATGGTAAAGGAGCCTTTCCACCTGACAATACTGGAGTCTACGAAATTACTCAACAACCAACTGATATGGGACGTTTCAGAGCACCGACTCTGCGAAATATTGCACTCACAGCTCCCTATATGCATGATGGCAGTATCGCCACCTTAGAGGAAGTGATTGATCATTATCGAGTGGGTGGACGTACGATTCATGCGGGAGAGTATGCCGGAATTGGCAGTAAAAATCCCTTCAAAAGTCACTTCATCTCTGGATTTGAAATCACCCCAGCCGAGAAGCAGGATCTGCTAGCGTTCTTACGCAGTTTGACGGATGAAACATTCATCAACAATCCAGCATTCAGTAATCCCAATGGCAATTAACTAGGTTACGACAGGCTCTTGAGCTTGCTGAACTTGTTTAATCAGGTTGACTGTGCGTTGATAAGCAATTGTTTTGCCTTGACTCTGAAAGAACTGGGCTGCCTGCTGCAAATCTTTGAGGGCTTGTGGTTCATCTCCCAAGTTGTAATGAGCAACCCCACGATCGAGGTGGGCTTCCGGGTTATCAGGATTGAGTTTCAGCGCTTGAGTAAAGTCTTGAATAGCGGCAATATAATTCCCCTGTCTACCATGCATACAGCCCCGGTTGTAATAAGCCCGGTCATTACTGCTATCCAGTTGAATTGCCTGATTAAAGTCTGCGATCGCCGCTGGCACATCGGTCAATGCAAAATATGCCAATCCTCGATCAGTGTAAATTTCAGCTAGTATAGCGGCATCGGAACCAGAACGCTGTGCCAATGCGTGGTTAAAATCAGCGATCGCTGCCTGGTGTTGCCCTAGTGCAACCATAGCCAGACCTCGATTAAAGTAAGCTCTCAAATCATGCGGCTGATGTTGAATCAGGTGAGTGTTATCGGCGATCGCTGAAAGGTTGAATTTGCACCACCTGAGCCGGATACACACAGGTTTGCAGTTGCCAGCGACGAATCACCTCCTGACAAAAATCTTGAAACAGGTTCGTTCCTGGTAAGTCGTAGGGTGCAAAGAGTTCATTGGGGCGGCGTTCGGCAAAAGTACGAAGCGCATGAGGGTCAGGATCGGGTTGATGAACGGCAGGCGATCGCAAGTGAGGGATCTCCAACGCCGCAAATTGATGCTTCCACTGGCTCATCTAGGTGCCGCTGGGATCGAAGACGAGAAACCGCCCGCGCATCGACTTTTTCTTTTGCAATAGATACGTCACCAGTGTCAGGGCATGGGGACCTGCTCCAATGATCGCCAGGTCAATGGAGGTTGGTAGCGCGAACACGTCATCAGGCATGAATCAACTGTCAATTTATGAGAATGATTATCATTTTAGTTGTATCATAGGACGAAGGTTTGCAGTGAATGAATCATCAGGAGAAAAAATGTCTTTAAATGTCAGTGAAGCCTTGATTCAACAAGCGGTGGCAGGCGATATGGATGAGCTAGCCTTTGTCGAAACCATCCGGCAATCCCTACCCTATGCTTGGGGTATCGTCGAGAAACTGTCCTATAGCCTCCACCAGGATGGCGAGGAGTGGGCGAACTATGCGGTCGCGCCACCCAGCGAACAGGCGAGAGGACAATTACTTCGCATGGTGGGTGGAGACGCGATTCGAGGTGCAGTGGAGCGTCACTTTAACGTGAAGTTAGCGTTTCAAAATTGTCACAACCTGGCTGCTTTTCGGCGAGATTGCTTGGATTCTGATGCCTACCGCAACTTTACGTCTATTCGGAATCAGATTCTCAACCAAACCCCTGAACTGCAAGACTGTTAGAAGCCCTAATGCCATCTCTCAACATCACTTTAGTATCTGGTCCACCTGGCGTGGGAAAGACGACCTGGATACGGCAACAAGTCAATTCTGCTGCTGAGACAGCCGTCTATCTAAATCTGGGAGCGGAAAATATTCCGATCGACACAACCTATCTGGCGACGGAGGTTGCGGGACTCACCGTGCTACCCGTCGATCAGTTGACTGATTTTTTAGCACAACCGCTTGTCGGTTCTGCTGTCTACGTTGAATTGGGGTTTCAGATTGATCTCACCTCCCTGATTCTGCCTGACCAGATGGCAGACTGCCATCGAGTGGCGGTGTTGCCGTCAGGAACTCGACACACAGACTGGCACGATTGGGCAGACCTTGTGGTAACGGGTGTTGAGCCAGGTGTGGCACTATCACAGCCCCATCTCTGGCGTTCTGTGCTGTCAGGACAGGTGCTTGATCTGGCTAGCCTCAATACCTTCTGGTACGAATTGACCAATGGGGCTTATGGCACGATTCAACGGGCAAAAGGCATTTTTGATGTGGCTGATGGGCGATCGCTCTATTTTGACTTTATGGCGGGACTTGCTGAGACGACTTATCTTGAATTGAGTTTACCGCTTTGGTGCAATGGCAGACCCGATCGGTTTAGCGGCATTGAGGTAGTTGGTGAAGCACTGGATCAAGAAGCAATCGCTGAAACAATCAAAGTGTGCTGCTTAGAAGACCATGTGATCGCCTACTATCAGCAACAAATCAAAGATTCATTAGAACCAGGAGATGAGGTGGCATGAAAATTGCAGTGATGTCTTGCATTCACGGCAACTATGAAGCGTTGAATGCTGTGCTATCGGATATCGATGATAACAATGTAGATAAAATTTATTGTCTCGGTGATTTAGTGGGATACGGTCCTCATCCCAGTGCGGTGGTGGAAATGATTCGCGCTCTGGATATTCCCACCTGTCAAGGCTGTTGGGATGAGGACATTGTGGAAGGATTGAACGCCTGTGAATGTAGCTATCCTTCTGTGTTGGCAGAAAAACGCGGCAAGTTAGCACATGAGTGGACGAACCAAATAATTCACCCTGAAGTGCGAGAATATCTGGCGCAGTTACCCTTGAGCTTGCGGGATGACAACCTATGTTTTGTGCATGGCAGTCCTCACAATCAGCATGAGTATCTGTTGCCAGAAGTCGATGCATTTGTGGCGATGGAGCGAGTGCTGGCAACGGGTGCCGATATTTTGTTTTGTGGCCATACCCATGTGCCCTATGTGCGATCGCTGGATGCCAGTCAAATGCAAATTCGCGTCAAATTGGCAGACAAATCGGAACAGGAAACCAGTTTTTCTGCACCGCTGAAGCGAATTGTTAATGCAGGTTCAGTCGGAGAGCCGCGTCATGGTAGACCCAATGCAACCTACGTGATTTATGACGCAAATACGGATCAGATCACGTTGCGTGAAGTGGAATATGACTATGAAAAAACCTGTGCTGCCATTATCGAAAAAGGCTTACCACCGATCTTTGCATGGCGATTAGCCAGAGGGATGGAGTTTGCCGAACGAGCCGATGATCCAACTCATGTATGTGAGCGATAACCATGAGCGAAAACCCCTTTGACTTTGATCAAAATCCTAATCTACCAACGGCTGACTACGACATCGCAGTACGGCAAAGCATTCCGGGCTATGATGCGATGCTCACAATGCTGACAGCTTTATTCCAACTCTATTTGACAGATGATGCTCACATTCTTGTGGTTGGAGCAGGCGGTGGCAATGAAACCAATGTCTTGAGTCAAGTTCATCCAACCTGGCAGTTTACGGGTGTTGATCCTTCTGAAAAAATGCTGGCAGTGGCTCAATCCAAGGTTGAATCTTTGAAAATTGAGGATTGTGTCACGCTCCACAAGGTCGTTGTGCAAGACCTGCCGATACATCGATACAGTGCTGCTACTAGCCTACTTGTGATGCATTTTCTGCCCGATGATGGCACCAAGCTGGATTACCTCAAGGCGATCGCGGCTCGGCTTCAACCAGGTAGCCCGTTTGTGCTGGTGGATTCGCATGGAGATAAGCAATCAGAGGTGTTTAAGCGATTGATTGACGGATGGCAGAAACGCGCACAAATGGCAGGGATGGAAGCGCAGCGGCTTAGCGAACTGGTTGACGGAGTGTGGCAACATATCCAATGTATTTCAGAAGAACGAACCCTGGAGTTGCTGACTCAAGCTGGTTTCACCAAAATAACTCGTTTCTACACCGGCTTTATTTTCGTAGGCTGGTTCGCGTTTGCAGAATAAGGTGTAAATCTCTAGTAGACTGCCACATTTGATCTGACGGGTAAAGGGTGGAAAATGGGGGAATCC
>JBBIQC010000247.1:627-6990 GCA_037442585.1 Oscillatoriales cyanobacterium bin_317 | reverse complement strand
TCATGTTGGTAAAAAATACTCAATAACTAAAGAAGGCTCTGCTGTCATCCGTAGCCTTATTCAGTCAGAGTATGGCGATGCTGATGAAATAGGAGACGAAGATATTTAAGCCTGATCGCTAGAATTGAACTACTAACCAATGAGTAGAACAAATTGAGAAGCTTAATCATGAGATACCCTTAAATCTTTCAGATTTCCCATGAACAACTGGCAAGAACGAATCAGTACTAATCCCGCCATCTGTCACGGTAAACCCTGTGTTACCGGAACACGCATCATGGTATCTGTCATCCTCGACAATCTAGCCGAAGGTTTGACCCCGGATGAAATCGTGGCAGATTACCCTCCCCTTACCCTGATTGATATCCGAGCCGCGATCGCCTATGCTGCTGCACTGGCAAGGGAAGAAGAACTATTGCCCCTGCGGTAACGTGCAATGCTGATCAAACTAGATGAAAACATGAGCAATGCCCATACTGAATTTCTCAAGCAGATGGGACATGAGTGCGATCGTGTGACCGATGAAGGGCTTTCCGGGGCAACCGATGAAGCTGTCTGGCAACAAGTTTGTCAGGAACAACGCTTTTTTATCACCCTTGACCTGGATTTTTCAGATGTCCGGCGTTTTCCACCCGGAACCCATCCTGGTATCCTGCTTTTGCGTCCTCGTAGCCGGAGCATACAGGCTGTATTGGATCTGTTGTCTCGTATTGTTAACGAATATCCTCTGGAATCTTTGCAGGGTTGCCTGATTGTTGCCGATGAAATCCAAACTAGAATTCGTCGTCCAACTGAGTGAGCGATCGCTTGCAGTAGAGAATAGAGCGATTCCCCTTAGCCCCCCACCTTTCAATTTCTGAATAGTAATCACAGTGTGGCTCTAATACATCCTCCAGTTCCCCTTCAAGAAATCATTGAATTCCTTCAGCAGCTTGTTTCAATTCCATCGGTTGAATCGGAGCAGGCGATCGCCACTTGTATCGCCCAAAAACTCACCGAGCTTGGATTCGAGCCACACCTGAGCTGTTCATGCCTTGATACGCGTCTGCTCTGCTTTATTGGAACTCCAACTGGAAGGACAGACAGAACCATTCTTTGAATTCGGTTCTGCTTTCAACATTGCTCAGATTGGGGGTGGTGAAGCGATCAACGTGGTGCCTGACAAAGCAGAAGCTCTCATTGACATTCGTTTGCTGCCCTCCCAGCAATCTCAAAGTATCGTACAAACTATTGAGGAAGAACTGCGGAATTTGCAGCGATCGGATTCCGATTTTCGGTATGCGTTGGAAGTGCTCCAATCTGAACCTGCTTATCTGACTGATCCTCACCATCCATTTGTTCAGATCTTGCAGAAAAATGCAGCCCAGTACAGACACATCTAAAGCACTGTAGCGCTCTCCATACTGCGATAGCCACCGCTTGGCAGCCGCATTTTCACAATCCTGCTTGTCATGCCCATCTTGCGGCACCACAAACTCAGGCACCAATGGAATCACTTGCGATTGACCGGGGCAGACGATGACTGGAGTGACCACGCTATGGAAATAGTGCATCTCTCCTGACTGCAACTGGCGCGTCGAACAGTGCGGGCAGTGGATTTGGCTCGAACTGAAGTATTCAGTCCCATCCATTGCTATCAGCAGCGTGTCCGCAAACGAGCGCCACCCCATCAGAGGTCCCTGCTGCTCTAGCACCTGCAAGATTTCCGCAAAGATGGGAAATACCTGCTTCGGTTTTACAGGGTCGAGCAATGCCCGAATCTGGTTGTCACTGGGTATCCGATGCACTCCAAACAGACTTTGGGCGTTACTGTGACCTTTACTGCCTTCCATCATCCGCTGGTAGGCCAGAAACGACGGGGTTTGGGTGAAGAACACACTAAACGCGCTTAAGGCGGCATCTTCCATTCCATAGCGGATATTCTTACCCGTGCGCTTGTCCGGTAGCGATGACAGCACTTGGCGAAATGAACCCACGATTGTGTCAAACAATCCCCGTACTCTCAACGATTCTGGCTCTCTTGGCTCTTTCAGATGTCCTTACAATACCGGTATTTCTATAGCTTGAACAGCTTTTCGCCAAAATGAGAATTGCTGAAGTGCGATCGTTAGCCCGTTGATCCGCTTTTGTAAATGTTATGCTAGGAAAGCACGAATTCTGGACGAGAACTACTGACATTTTTTGAGGCAGGGTTTAAGTCAGAAGGACAATTTCCCCAGAACTGTGTCAGGACTGGGAATTCACTCGTTCACAGCAGCAGGAGATCGGCAACCCGTGGCCAAGAAGGAAGAAGCGGAATCGCAAGGCACATCATCCAAATTTGATGTTCAAGGCTTTCTGAAGGAAACGAAGGAAGAGCTTGATAAGGTAGTTTGGCCTACCCGACAACAATTGATTAGTGAGTCTGTGGCGGTCGTCCTCATGGTCGTCCTGTCTACAACGCTGATCTACCTGGTGGATAACTTCTTTGGATGGGCATCCAGGCAGGTGTTCGGATGACATATACATCAGACGAATTTCAGGGAACCGTTCCCACGGGCGGAGAGGAATCTGCTGAAGGTAGCTCTGCTGATACCTCTCGCTGGTATGCCGTTCAGGTTGCCTCAGGCTGTGAAAAGCGGGTAAAAGCGAATCTTGAACAGCGCATCCAAACTCTGGATGTGGCAGACAAGATTTTGCAAGTCGAAATTCCCCAAACGCCTGCCGTGAAAATTCGCAAGGACGGTAGTCGGCAAAATACTGAGGAGAAGGTTTTCCCTGGGTATGTGCTACTGCGGGTAAAGCGAACCTGGAACCAGGAACGGCAGCAGTGGGAAATGGATGACGAGGCATGGCTGGTGGTCAAAAACACCCCCAATGTGATTAACTTTGTGGGTGCCGAACAGCGTCGTCCTGGTCGGGGACGGGGACACGTGAAGCCAATGCCACTGAGTCCCTCGGAAGTGGAACGGATCTTCAAGCAGGCTCAGGAACAAGAACCTGTGGTCAAAATCGATATGGCCTCTGGTGACAAGATTCTGGTGCTGTCGGGGCCGTTCAAGGACTTTGAGGGAGAGGTGATTGAAGTCAGCCCAGAAAGAAGCAAGCTGAAAGCTCTGCTTTCCATCTTTGGGCGCGATACTCCCGTGGAGTTGGAGTTTAATCAGGTTCAGAAGCAGAGTTAACCAATGGCAAAAAAAGTAGCTGCAATTATTAAGTTGGCCCTCCCAGCGGGGAAAGCCAACCCGGCACCTCCTGTTGGCCCTGCGTTGGGTCAGCATGGGGTCAACATTATGATGTTCTGCAAGGAATACAATGCCAGAACGGCAGACCAGGCAGGCATGATCATTCCGGTGGAAATTTCGGTGTATGAAGACCGGAGTTTTACCTTTGTGTTGAAGACCCCTCCCGCCTCTGTCTTGATTCAAAAGGCAGCCGGAGTGGATAAGGGATCGGGAGAACCTAACCGGAAAAAGGTTGGTTCGATTACCCGTGCCCAGTTGGAAGAAATCGCTAAGACCAAAATGCCTGACTTGAATGCCAATGACATTCAGGCAGCCATGAAAATTGTGGAAGGGACAGCCCGTAATATGGGTGTCACCGTCAAGGACTAAGTTAACCCTAGCGGGGGAGAGTGAGAACTCGCTAAGACCCCAGGAGAGAGAGATGCCAAAGATTTCAAGACGATTGCGAGAATTGCAGGCAAAGGTAGAGGATCGCCCCTACCAGCCTTTAGAAGCACTGGAACTGCTGAAGGAAACGGCTACTGCTAAGTTTCCTGAGTCCGCAGAAGCCCATATCCGGTTGGGAATTGATCCCAAGTACACGGATCAGCAGTTGCGGACGACGGTAGCGCTTCCGAAAGGCACCGGACAAACGGTACGAGTCGCCGTGATTGCGCGAGGCGAAAAAGTGACGGAAGCCTCGAATAATGGTGCCGACATTGCTGGTTCCGAAGAACTCATTGACGATATTCAAAAGGGCATGATGGATTTCGATCTGCTGATCGCGACTCCAGATATGATGCCCCAGGTGGCCAAGCTGGGTAAGTTGTTGGGGCCACGGGGATTGATGCCCTCTCCCAAGGGCGGTACGGTGACATTTGATCTGGCACAGGCGATCGCAGAGTTCAAAGCTGGTAAACTGGAATTTCGTGCCGATCGCACCGGGATTGTGCACGTTTTGTTTGGCAAAGCCGCTTTTCCCACCCAGGATTTGCTGGTGAACCTGAAAGCGCTGCAAGAGACGATCGATCGTAACCGTCCCTCCGGTGCTAAGGGTCGCTACTGGCGCAGTATCTATGTCTGCTCCACAATGGGACCTGCCATTCAGGTAGACATTCCCGGATTACGGGATTTGAAGCTGGGAGAAGCCGCTTAGGAATTAGGCGTTAGGAATTAGGAGTTAGGGATCAGTAGTCACAGCCCCAATCCCTAATTCCTAGTACCTAATACCTAATACCCTCTCTTCCCTGGTATTTCTATAAGGAGAATTGAACCCTTAAACACTTTCCCACAATCGAATCGCGAAGCCGTAGACAGCAGGGGCGTGTTGCTTAATCGCCTGCCGAGGGAGTAGCTAATTCAGTTCTGAACCTTACGGGTTTAACGTAGGGAAAAGAATGAAAGTGTGAACCTCGGCCTGTCATGACCGGGGTTTTTTCATCGGAAAAAAGAGCGGCAGGGAAGAGCAAACAGGTTTGTTTTGCAACGTACTAGAAGGAGGTGAAACACGAATGGGGAGAACCCTGGAAGAGAAAAAAGAGATGGTTGCCGAGTTAAAGGAAACTCTGAGCCAGTCACAACTTGCAGTTGTGATTGACTACAAAGGGTTGTCTGTAGCGGAAATTACCGATCTGCGGAAACGGTTATTTCCCACCGGGGCTGTCTGTAAAGTCACGAAAAACACGCTGATGCGAATTGCGGTTGAGGGCGACCCAAATTGGGAACCCATGACCCAATTCCTGAAGGAATCGTCTGCCTTTTTGCTGATTAAGGATGATGTTGGTGGGGCACTGAAAGCCTACCAGGATTTCCAGAAGGCATCCAAGAAGACGGAACTGCGCGGCGGTGTGATGGAAGGCCGTGCGTTGACCCAGGCGGACGTGAAGGCGATCGCCGATCTACCGTCCAAGGAGCAACTGATTGCCCAAATTGCTGGTGCAATCAACGGTGTCACCACCAAGCTGGCTGTCGGTATCAATCAAGTCCCCGCTTCTCTGGCCCGCGCCATTCAGGCGATCGCCGACAAAGAGAAAGAAGCAGCTTGATAGTTAAGGGTGAAGAGTTAAAAATTTAGAGTGACTAGTTGAACTCTTAACCCTTCTAACTCCTAATTCTTAACTCTCAACTCTTAACTTCACTCAAATCGTTCATAAACAATCAAGACCAATCAAGGAGTAACCCATGTCTGCAACGACGGATGAAATTTTGGAAAAGTTGAAAACACTGACTCTGCTGGAAGCGGCAGAATTGGTGAAGCAAATTGAAGAGGAATTTGGAGTCAGTGCAGCCGCTCCGGCTGGTGGCATGATGATGATGGCTCCGGCGGCTGGTGGCGGTGCAGCAGCAGCAGAACCTGAAGAAGAGAAGACTGAATTCGATGTGGTGCTGGAAGAAGTTCCTGCTGACAAGAAGATTGCTGTTCTGAAGGTGGTTCGTACCCTGACCGGTCTGGGCTTGAAGGAAGCTAAGGATCTGGTAGAAGCTGCGCCCAAGCCTGTGAAGGAAGGGATTGCTAAGGGCGATGCTGAAGATGCCAAGAAGCAGCTTGAAGAAGCGGGTGCCAAGGTATCTGTGAAGTAGACCTGACCTCCGGCGATCGCACTAATCTTGCCGATCGCCCAACATGGATAGAGACGTGATGAATCACGTCTCTATTTTTTATCTGGACTAGCGCTGCAGACTACGGGGATCCAGGGCATCCCGCAGACCGTCGCCTAAGAGGTTAAATGCCAGAACGGTCAGAATAATCAGGATCGCAGGAGGCCAGATCAGCCAGGGTTGCAGCACCAGGATGGAGGCGTTGGTAGCCAGGGACAGCATATTGCCCCAGGAGGGATCTGGTTGCTGAATACCCAGTCCAATTAGACTCAGGACGGATTCCGCCACGATGAACTCAGGAATCGACAGGGTGGCCGCAATAATGATGTAGGTAGCGGTTTGGGGCAGCACGTGGCGAGTGATGATGTACAGCGATCGCCCTCCCATTGCCCGCGCGGCCTGGACAAACTCCCGCTCTTTAATTGACAACACTTCCCCACGAATCACCCGTGCCAGTCCCGCCCAGCGAATGAATGAGGTAATCAGAATAATCAGCAAGAATCGTTGGGCACTGCTTAAACCGGGAGGCAACACAGCCGCCAGTGCCACCAGCAGATAAATA
>JBBIQC010000247.1:0-579 GCA_037442585.1 Oscillatoriales cyanobacterium bin_317 | reverse complement strand
GGTATCCATCCAGCCACCGTAATAGCCAGAGATCCCACCAATCAACATACCCAGAGGAAAGGAAACAGCGATTCCGACCAGGCCAATGCTGAGGCTGATACGTCCCCCAAACACCAGGCGACTAAACTGGTCGCGAGCCTGTTCATCGGTTCCCAAGAGATTAAATCTAGCGGGGCCAGTGGTGCCAAATAATCGCAGTCGAGCCGGAATTCCAGATAGAATTTCTACGTCCTCAAATTTAGGATTGGTCAGAGAAAACTGAGTGGGCAGAGGTAATTTGATCTGGAACAGGCGGTATTCTGACCCCTGAACAAACAGCCGCAACGGGGAGGGCTGTGCTCGATCGACAATTAACTTGCGATCGCCCGTTTGCAAATCCACTGGCCCCTGAGTCGTGGGATAGACATGAGGGCCAATAAACTGTCCTTCTTGATTCCGCCAATAAATTTGAGTCGGTGGCAGGAGTGCCCCATCCAGTTGGGATTCATAGGGATCGTAGGGAGCAACAAACTCTGCGGCCAGTACGGCCAGATAGAAGATCAGCAGGACAAGTGCCCCAATGCGAGCCAGGTTATTACT
>JBBIQC010000246.1:6773-6994 GCA_037442585.1 Oscillatoriales cyanobacterium bin_317 | reverse complement strand
GGCCGCGCCACCATACTTGACGACGATCGTTTTCCCAGCAAACTGCTGAATATAGGGCAACGCTTCACTCAGAATCTGGGCACGGAGGGCGGCATCCTGGTGAGCAGTTTCGATCTCGTAAGTAGTCATGGTTGATTGTCCGGAAAAAGGGGTCATTTGCAGTTTAGAAGAGTCTGCCCCTGATCAACAATCGAAAACCCGCAGCAAAACTGCTATGTCAG
>JBBIQC010000246.1:0-6754 GCA_037442585.1 Oscillatoriales cyanobacterium bin_317 | reverse complement strand
CACGTTTTCAGAATCTCTTTAGAAGTTAAGAGTTGAGGAATTTTGGATTTTAGATTTTGGATTTTGGATTTTTCCCCCCGATCCCTCATCCCCAATCCCTGATCCCTAAATCCCAAACACCTCCGTTGTGAAATTTCCATGCAGCCCATAGGGAACATGGTGCTTCAAATGCAAGCGGGCCACGGCAGATAGATCGCGGGCATCCAGAATCACCAGATCGGATCGATCGCGACTGCTATCAAATACCATCGTCAACACCCAACCGTCATCTTCGGCCCCGGTTAGCTGGTAGGGATTGGGGGAACGGGGCACAAACACGGGTTCACCGACATAGCCCCAGGGTGCGGCACTCCAGAGGTGGCGATCGCCCGATTCCACATCCACCTTCAAAATGGCTTGATTGGGAGCATTGCCACTCGGTGCATGGGCCGCTCCCAGGTAAAGATAGCGGTACGATCGCCCCACCTTCGCCGGATGCAGAGAGGGAAATTCGCAGCAACGACTCTCCAGCCTGCGACGAGTGATTTCGCCCGTTTGCAAATTCATCCGGAAGCGCCAGAGTTGTCCCGGATCCAGGGCCTCAAAATCTACCTCCCGAAAATCCCCATCCGGATCAACGGATGGCAGAGACTCATAGCAAATCGAATCCACTACCACTTCGTCCCCATCTTCAAACGCATTCGCGTGATGGAACACAAACCCCGATGGCACTTCCAAAATCCGAGCTTGCCCCTTTTCCGATTCCCGATTTCCGATTCCCGATCCCCGATCGCCCTGCCTGGGCACCAACACAATCCGCGTTGGCTTATCGGCCTGAAATTGAATACACTCCCCCGCCGATCGCAGCCCCACCAGGAAGGGTAGCGGATTGAAACTGACTGGGTTCTGGAAGAAGATGCGGTAGTGAGGGGTAATGGCAAAGTCGTGGATAAAGGCAAAACCGGGGACGATCGCAGAGTGCTTACGCTGTAACTGTCCCGCTCGATCGAATTCATAGAGGGTGAGGTCGGAGGACAGCCCTGTCTTCAGGGAAAAATTCACCAGGCAGGGATTGCCATTATCCCCCTCGCAGGCTGGATCAACCCAGGGATGGGCACCAAAAGCATCTCCCGGTTGCAGCAGCCCATCCAGATCATCCAATCCCAGCGTGTCCAGCGTATCAGGGTCAAGGCGATGGGGTTCTGCCGCCTCCCAGAGGGCCAACAGTTTGCTGCCCCAGTAGATCACATTGGTGTTGGCAATATTTTTTAAGCGGAAGTCCAACAGGTTGGCCCACCAGCCCCCTGGCTTATCGGTGCCAAACACCCCCCGGTACAGGATGCGTCCAGCCTTTTGTTCTGCCAGATACCCTGCGGTACGAACGTAGCGATTCCGAAAGTGGGCACGACCCTTGGAGAAGGCGATCGCACAGACCATACCATCTCCATCAAAGGGATGCTGCAATCGCTGACCATTGATTTCAAATAATCCGGGACCATTCCGAAACAGCGTTCCTTGCAAGTCGGCAGGAATCTCTCCATCGACCTCATCAATCCAGTAATCAAACTCTTCTGTAAGCGAACGATAGCCCCGTTGCCAATCTTCCCGGCAGTATGAATGCTCAGAGATTTGGGGCCGCCTTAATTCAATGTTAGTCATAAGTTGTCTTGCAGCAGAGAAAGGGTTGAGTTCTGAGTTTTAAGTGGTTAGCGGGGAAGTTGATTCAGTTTGTCAATGGCAAGGCATGATGAATCGCAACTATTCTCTAGGTCTTCAGTTAACTGAGAACTGAGAACTTAAACCTTCCCCTATTCCCTACTCCCTATTCCCTTCACTCTTCAACAGGTTCGGGCTCCCGCGGTGGCGAGACAAACTCGGTCAAGAGGTCGGGTAAAAAGGGTTGCGCCAGGTGCTTGGAGGCCGAGGAATCCAGTTCCAGGGCCGTTGTCGGCTGTAAATGAGCTTCAACCGGTTCAGCCCCTGGAGTTGCTTCAGCACCGGGAAGCCAGCCCAACAGGGGGAGGGGGAGCAGCGTTGTGAGGTTGGTAATGACAACCAGGAGAGCCAGGTTGCTGAAGTTGTTTTCTGTAATGCCAAACCAGTGCATCAGGGCAGCACCGGACTCGTAGGACAGTAAACCTGCCAGATTTACTACTGACATTAGCAAGGCAAATAGAGTGGCTTCCACTCCTGGAGGGCAGAGTCGTGCAGCCAGTACCAGGACGGGCATGAAAGCAATCTGGCCCATCACCGTCAGCACCAGATTATCTCCCAGGCTGAACCACTGATCGCTAATGCCCAAAGCGCGGTTGGTGTGCGTAACCAGAAGCAAGGTGGACAGACCTAGAACGGCAGAAATCACCGTAGACCAACCAAAAATCACCCGGAAGGGGACAGCCTTGAGGAAGCGCTGAAACACCCAGACTCCCAACAGAGAGGCAATGCTGGTCACCAGTCTGACTCGTCCCAAAAATTCTGGGGCAAATCCCAGTTCGTTTGTGGTGAAGAAGAAAAAGGCGGATTCTGCCGTGGGAGTGGCCTGCCAGAGAAACAAAAACGCCGTGGGCAGCCAGATCGACTTTTGGGTGACGGCATGACGCAGATGTTTTAACTGATTGCCAACGACTGACCAGTTGGCGGGTTCCGTCAGGCGAGCTTCACTAATGCTCCAGGCCACCAGAGAGACAAATAAGGGAAAAATGGCCGTAACGGCAAATACAGTGCGGGTGGAAAAATGCTCCAGTAACCAACCACTCAGGTAAGCGGTAAACAAGCCTCCCGCTGCCGAGGTGCCCCAACAGAGGGATTGGAGAGAACCTGCATCGCCAACTGACTCAACTCGTGCCCGTTCGACAATGATCGAGTCCACAATCACATCACTGAAGGCTACGGACAGGGAACTGAGAGCGATCGCCAGGGTTGCCGCCCACGGGGAATGGACAACGGTTGCCAGCGCCAACCACGCCAGTGCTCCCAAAATCCCCGACAAAACCAGGTAAGGGCGACGGCGATACCCAAAAATCGGCAAGCCATCGGAAATAAATCCAAATAGAGGTTTGACCATCCAGGGCAGGGCGGCAATTCCGACCAGGGCAGAAACCTCAGCCGGACTCAAGCCTAATTCATCTTTCAAGAAGAAACTGATGGCTAACCGGGCCAATCCCACAATGCCCTGAACAAAGTAAACCAGCAGGATGGCCAGCAACTCCGCACTGGGTTCGTGACCAAAGAAAATTTTCTCAGTGAGTGAGGCTTTGAGTTTAGCGAAACCAGAGGAAGAAACAATCATTGATAATTTGTAACATTGTTTATCAATTCCCCCTATGATAGCGCCTTGATCCAAAGAGGTCAGCCACGGCGATGCTTAGGGAGAAAGGTGAATACCTCGTAATTCAATGCAGGTTCAAGTTAGAGAGCAGGCAAGAATTCATAGTTTTTAGGAATCAGGTGGCTTGAATCGCCGCGATCGCAGATTCCAGGGCGATCGCCACATGAGTCCAGTGAGTGCCCCCCTGACAGAAGACAATGTAGGGTTCCCGCAGCGGGCCATCGGCTGAAAATTCCGAGGTGCTGCCATCAATGAAGGTGCCTCCCGCCATCACCAGTTCACTTTCATAACCGGGCATTGCCGCAGGAACGGGATCCAGGTAGGAGCCGATCGGGGATTGCTGTTGGATGGCCCGACAAAAGGCTTTGAGTCTGGCAGGAGAGCCGAGTTGAATCGCCTGAATCACATCCCGACGGGGAGCCATTGGTAGCGGATTGACGGGATAACCGAGGCGATCGAACACATACGCCGTCAAATGATTGCCTTTGATCGCTTCACCGACCATTTGAGGTGCCAGAAACAGTCCCTGGAACAGCAACCGATTTTGATCAAAGGTAGCTCCTCCCGAACTGCCAATACCGGGAGCGGTGAGGCGGCAGGTCGCTTGTTCCACCAAATCCGATCGTCCAGCCACATATCCGCCCGCCGTGACGATCGTTCCCCCCGGATTTTTAATCAACGACCCGGCCAGCAAATCGGCTCCAACGGCGGTTGGCTCTACGGTTTCAATGAATTCGCCATAGCAGTTATCGACAAAACAAATCGTGTCGGGATTCTGCTGTTTCACCAGGGCCACGATTTTTTCAATATCCGCGATCGCCAGACTGGAACGCCAGGAGTAGCCACAGGAACGTTGAATCAAAACTAATCGAGTGTGGGGTTTGATGGCCGTGCTTAATGCCTGCCAGTCGATCGTCCCCTGCTCGGTTAACTCTAATTGCCGATACTGGATGCCAAACTCAGCCAGGGACCCTTGATGCTGCCCCCGCAAACCAATCACTTCTTCCAAGGTGTCGTAGGGAGCACCGGCCACGGCCAACATTTCATCTCCCGGACGGAGAACTCCATAGAGCGCGCAGGCGATCGCGTGGGTTCCTGAGACAAATTGCACCCGCACGGCTGCCGCTTCTGCCCCCATCACTTCGGCAAACACCTGATCCAACACCTGCCGTCCTAAATCATCATGACCGTAGCCCGTGACTCCAGCAAAGTGGTGGGGGCCAACCCGATACTTGCGAAATGCTGATAGGACTCGCTTCAGGTTTTCCTTGACCTGGGAGTCAATACCGGAAAAAATCAGGGATAGTGCCTTTTCGGCCTCTGCGATCAAATCGGATCCGTTCATCGTTCCTCGCTCATTCAACAAACATCCTAAATCTCTATAAAGTTTTCTCTCACCGGGGGGACAAATCTATTTGAATGTTTCTGTTTACAATGAGTGAGTTTTGGCTAAGTGGGCACTGTAAATTTTTTCGGGACGAATGCATGACTGTTGCAACTTCAAATAAACTCCAACCAGACTGGGCCATTATCGCCTATATGGCGTTCCTGCATCTGGGAGCATTGGCCGCCTTCTTGCCAGGAACCTTTAGCTGGTCAGCCGTGGGGCTGGCTGTGTTTCTCCACTGGGTAACAGGTGGACTGGGGATTACTCTGGGGTTTCATCGCCTGGTGACCCATCGCAGTTTTCAGACTCCCAAGTGGTTGGAGTACTTCCTGGTATTCTGCGGTACCTTATCCTGTCAGGGTGGCCCGATCGAGTGGGTGGGAATGCACCGTATCCACCACCTGCACTCCGATCAAAATGCGGATCCCCATGATTCAACTAAAGGCTTCTGGTGGAGCCACATGGGTTGGATGCTGTGTGAGTTGCCTATGCGGGAAGATATACCTCGGTTCACACGGGATATTGCCGACGATCCGTTCTATCGATTTTGCCAAAATTATTTCATTCCCATTCAGGTAGCTTTCGGCGTGTTGCTTTACTTCCTGGGCGGCTGGCCCTTCGTCGTTTGGGGAATTTTCGTCCGCATCGTGGTGGTCTTTCATTGCACCTGGTTAGTCAATAGCGCCACCCATTTATTCGGCTACCGGACTTATGAATCTGGCGATCGCTCTACCAACTGCTGGTGGGTGGCCCTGATGACCTACGGTGAAGGCTGGCACAATAACCACCACGCCTTCCAACACTCCGCCCGTCACGGTCTGCAATGGTGGGAAATCGACCTCACCTGGATGACCATCCAACTCCTGCAAACCCTGGGACTGGCCACAAAGGTCAAGCTAGTCGAGAAGGAGTAAGTTTTAAGTGTTGAGTTGTAAGTGTTGAGCCATTAGAGGGTAGTTGGCTGAGATAATCTCAGACCTAACCCCCAACCCCCTTCCCTACAAGGGAAGGAGGCTTTGAAGAGTTCCCCTCTCCGCATCGGGGAGGGGTTTTTAAGGTGGATGAGATAATCTCAGACCTCCATCCATTAGAGTTTGTAACTTAAAACTTAAAACTTAAAACTTAAAACTTAAAACTTAAAACTTAAAACTACTCAAAACTGTCCTGTTCCTTGAATAATGTGTTTCACCGTCGTCAGGGTTTCCAGGCTAATTGGCCCGCGACGGTGTCCTTTTTGGTTGGACATGCCGAGGAAAATGGAGTCGCCTCGTTTGGGGTTGCGGGAGAAGCGGGGCGAGGCGTTGATGTAGGTGGAGGCGCTGTTGATGCCCAGGGCAAAGGAACGACTCTCCTGGTAGGATTCGGTGACCAGACAATCGGCATGGCCACTGCTGTGCAAATTAATCCAGGTGATGGCGGCTGCCAGACTGGGAACAGATTTAAAGGCAATCACCTTGGCCAGGTATGCCTGTCGCCATTCGCTTTCTTCGGCCAGTTTCAGTTCTGGAAATTCAGCCACGAGGTTGGCATCTCCTCGGAGTTCAAAGCCCTTTTCCCGCAAGCTATTCCACAGAATAATCAGGGAGGAAGGATTCTGGCTGGGATGGATTAAGACTTTCTCGATCGCATTCACCGGATCTGGTTCGCTCTGGTGACTATCTATGAGAATCCAGCGCACGGCATCCAAACTGCCAGAAGGCGACCAGTACAGGTAACAGTTACCCATCGCCGATCGCAGGACGGGAGCCGTGGCCTGTCGGACAATTTGCTGCACCAGGCTGGGTCGTCCGTAGGGAATGATCAGATTCACGTACTGATCCTGCACAATCAGATCGCGGATGGAAGCACCCTGGTCGGAGGACAGCACCTGCAGGCAACCATCGGGCAGTCCGTTGTTTTCGATCGCCGACCATAAGGCTTGCGCGATCGCCGCATTGGAATGGCTGGCTTCACTGCCCCCTTTGAGTACCAGGCTATTTCCCGTTTTCACACACAATCCTGCGGCCAGGGCGGCCAGTTCGGGAAAAGCTTCGTAAATCAGTGAAATTACCCCCAGGGGC
>JBBIQC010000245.1:0-7003 GCA_037442585.1 Oscillatoriales cyanobacterium bin_317 | reverse complement strand
CAATACCGGCATTCCCAGAGCTTGAACAGCTTCTCGTCAAAATGAGAATTGCTGTTATAAATTGGCTAATCGTTTTATAAATTGGCGATCCGTTTTATTGCTGCACACAACCGTTAAGAACAGGCCAGCAAGGTTACTCCACTGTAACGCTTTTCGCCAGGTTGCGCGGTTGATCCACATCCAATCCCCGACGAGCGGCAATGTGATAGGCCAACAGTTGCATGGGAATCACCGTTACCAGGGGAGACAGAATTTCATCCACATGGGGCACCGGAATCAGCGTATCAAACGTATCTTCCGCTTCCTGTTCATCCATTGGAGTCACGCCAATCAACCGGGCATCCCTGGCTCTCGCTTCCTGAGCATTGGAAAGGACTTTTTCAAACACCGTTCCTGGCATCGCGATCGTCACTACGGGAACTTTCGCATCCAACAGCGCGATCGGCCCATGTTTCATTTCTCCAGCCGGATAACCTTCGGCATGGATATAGCTGATTTCCTTGAGTTTGAGCGCACCTTCAAGGGCGATTGGGAAGTTAATGCCGCGTCCCAAAAAGATGAAATCTTGAGTCTCAGCAAAGTCATGGGCTAGTTCTTCGATATAGCGTTCCTGACTTTCCAGAATCATTTCAATTTCAGCAGGCAACTGACGCAACCCATCGAGAATCTTATTGAACTGATCCGGCGACAGAGCTTGACGCTGATAGGCCAGATCCAGAGCCAACAGGTAAAAGGCAACCAGTTGAGCCACAAATGTTTTCGTGGCTGCCACGCCAATTTCAATCCCAGCACGAGTATCAATAATCTGGGGAATCAGTTGTCCCAGAGTGCTTTCGGGACGGTTGGTAATTCCCAACAGGCGAGGTTGGTATTCTTTGGCTAACCCCGATCGCCGCTGAATTTCCATTTCCAGGGCGGCTAAGGTATCTGCCGTTTCTCCCGATTGCGTGACCCCGATCGTCAATGTATGCGGAGTCACAGGTGCAGGTGCATAGCGAAACTCAGAGGCATACTGTACCTGGGTGGGAATGCCTGCCAGTTGTTCCAGCAAATATTTACCAACTAATGCCGCATGCCAACTGGTGCCACAGGCCACAATTTGAATCTGTTGCAAATCTTGATAGAAATCGGCAGGCAGATTGAGGCGAATGGGAGAATTTTGAATTTTGGATTTTGGATTTTGGATTTTAGATTGTCCTTCGTTGTCTGTCGATCGACTTGTGGCTCGTGAGTCAGAATTTTCTTGACTTTCCCTAATTCCTAATTTCTGATCCCTAATCCCTAATTCCTGATCTCCACTCCCCGCTCCCCACTCATGATTCAAATACGTCTCCAAACACTCCCTGACCACTCCCGGTTGCTCATAAATTTCCTTGAGCATGAAGTGTTTGAAGCCCTGCTTTTCCACCATGACAGGATTCCAGTTCAATGTACGGGGGGCTTTTCGCAGGCGTTGTCCTTCAAAGGAGTAGACTTCGACTCCCAGAGGCGTCAGGCGGGCCAGTTCACCATTTTCCAGGGGCAGAACGGCACGAGTGTAGGGCACCAGGGCGGGGGTATCGGAGGCGCAGTAAAACTCACCCTGACCAAAGCCAAGTACCAGGGGAGCCTGTTGACGAGCAACGATCAGTTCATCGGGATAGTCAGCGTTGATGACAGCGATCGCAAAAGCTCCCTTTAACTTATTGACAGCTTGCCGGACGGCTTCCAGGAAGGGAGAAGAGGAGTTTTGGATTTTGGATTTTGGATTTTGGATTATCCCATCCCGATCCCCGATTCCCGATCCCTGATCCCTGATTCCCTGCAAACACTCCGCAATCAAATGGGGAATTGTTTCCGTGTCGGTATCGGAGCGAAATTCATGGCCCAGTGCTTTCAACTCGTCTCGCAGTTCGCGGTAATTTTCGATGATGCCGTTTTGCACGACGGCGATGCGACGGTGGGTATCCGTATGAGGATGGGCGTTGTATTCTTCAGGTTTGCCGTGGGTGGCCCAGCGGGTGTGACCAATGCCAATTTGAGCGGGATTTTCCTCTCCAGCTAATTTCTCCTGCAAATGATGTAGCTTGCCTTTGGCCCGAACGCAGTGGATCTGATCGTTTAGTACGGTGGCGATGCCTGCTGAGTCATACCCCCGATACTCCAGTTTCCGCAGTCCTTCAAGCAAAATATTACTGGCGGGCTGAGTTCCGATATAGCCAACAATTCCACACATAATTTAAGACCTCACTGATACCACTGGACAAGGGCACAGCACTCATTGGCGATGGGCACGTATATCCTGCCTGTTGTAAGGTATTTAGGGAATTTTGGCAAGTGGGATTGGGGTAAGAAAGTCGGTGGACGATCGCGCCAGGAATTAGAATAGAAGCATAATCTGTAAAGAAATGTAAGGGTTTTCATGGCAGATCAGCTAATTCGGGCAACGGCGGCGGATGGAGGGATTCGGGCTGTCAGTGTGATTACGACTCGCCTCACGGAGGAAGCCAGACAGCGCCACAAATTGTCCTACGTGGCAACGGCGGCTCTGGGACGAACGATGGCGGCTGGACTGTTATTTGCGTCCAGCATGAAGCGACCTCAATCGCGGGTCAATATTCGGATTCGGGGAGATGGCCCGTTGGGTGGAATTCTCGTGGATGCCGGGTTGAATGGGACGGTACGGGGCTATGTTGACTATCCTGATGTCGAACTTCCCCCCAAACCCAACGGTAAACTAGATGTAGGGGAAGCCGTTGGTCAGAATGGCTATGTCTATGTGGTACGAGATGTGGGCTATGGTTATCCCTACTCCAGCACCGTAGAACTGGTATCCGGTGAGATTGGGGATGACCTGACCCATTACCTGGCGACCTCCGAGCAAACGCCATCCGCTCTGATGGTGGGTGTGTTCACTGACATTAGTGGTGTAACTGCTGCCGGAGGCTTACTGGTACAAATTCTGCCTAAAGCAGCCAGAGATGAAGGGTTGGTTAGTTTATTAGAATCGCGGTTGGCCTCTTTTCAAGGATTTACGCCGCTGCTGCAGGCAGGTAAATCTTTGCAGGACATCTTTGAGGAGTTGCTAGGAGATATGGGCCTGGAAATTCTGCCAGAGGTGCAAATGGTGCGCTTCCACTGTGGCTGTTCTCATCAACGGGTACTGGGAGCCTTGAAACTGTTCAGTCAGGCGGAGTTGGAAGACATGATTGAAAAGGACAAAGGAGCAGAAGCCACCTGCGACTTCTGTGGCACGGTGTATCAAGCCAGTGAGAGCGAGTTGATTGATTTGCTGGCCGAGATGCGGGTAGAAGGGTGATCTTTTTTGTCTTTTTTAGATTTGGGGAGTAGGATGGCTTCTGTGATGTGAGGAGGGGTGCTGCGCTCCTGTAGCCTATGACTAGAGAACAACGACTTCCCAACTCGAAGCAACCGTTGGGGCGATCGCTCCCTCAACGGGACGGCAGGTCGCGGGCTGAATCCTCCTTTACAGAAGCTAGCTATCGTCCAGTGAAGCAACTCCGACGACGACCCCAGGGATTTTTGCAACGGCTCTACCTCTCGTTTATCCAGTTGATCAGACGGATACGAGAGTTCCTGCTCCGACTGTTTACCAACTGGAAGTTTTTGATCTTTCTGGGGCTGTCTACCACGCTGGCAGCAGGGGGGTTGGCGACGGCTTTTATTTTTCAACTGCCGGCCTTACCCAACTGTCCGGCAGTCTTCTGGCCGCTGGCTTCGGCTTCCATGCGGTTTGAGTGCGCCCGGATTGCCGCCAGTAAACAAACAGCCGATGATTTACTGGAAGCGATCGCCCTGGTGGATGGATTGCCGCCGGATCATGCCATGCGGGCAGAAGCCGATCGCATGATTGAGTTGTGGTCGCAGGAAGTCCTGAAACTGGCAGAAGAACTGTTTCAAAAGGGAAAACTGCAGGATGCCATCACCGCTGCCCGCAAGATTCCTGCCAAAGTGACCGCTTACCGGTTGGTGGAAGAGCGGGTGAAGCGCTGGGAAACGATCTGGACAAAAGCAGAAGAGATTTATCGGAAAGTAGAGGCAGCCCTCCGGAAACGCGACTGGCGAGAAGCCTTTCACACAGCAACCCGTCTGCTGGATGTAGATAACCGCTTCTGGCAGACCACCCAGTATGACGATCTGAATCGCCGCATTAATACCGCTCGTGATGAAGGAAACAAGCTCTATAAGGCTGAAAACCTGGCGGATGCAGGAGGGTTGGAAAATATCCTGGCTGCTCTGAAGCTGGCGGAAGAAATTCCGCAGGGCAGCTATGTCTATGATCTGGCGCAACAAAAAATTCAGGGATTTGGTCGCAAGTTACTGGATCTGGCGCAAGCAGCAGCCAATCGCCGGAACTTGCAAGAAGCGCTGGAGATTGTCAATAAAATTCCTAAAAGTGCCCGGTTAGAACAGCAGGTTAAGGATTTCACCGTCCTCGCCAATGCTCAATCCCAAACCTGGCAGGATACGGTGGTTGGGCTGGAAGAGGCGATCGCCCAGGCCCAACGACTGCGCCCGGATCGGCCACTGTACCAGAAAGCGCAGCAGATGATTGCTCGCTGGCAGTATGAAATTGAAGGGTTAGCGCAGATTGAACGAGCACGCACTATGGCGCAGGGTGGCACTATTGAGTCCCTAATGATGGCGATCGCCACTGCGTCCCAGGTGTCTTCTGCTAATCCCCGCTGGGGGGAAGCCCAGAAGCAAATTCAGCAGTGGCGTTCCCAGGCGGAGACGATTCAAGACCAACCGTTTCTGGATCAGGCGGATCAGTATGCCAGTGCGGGAGACTTGAATTCGTTGCAAGCGGCGATCGCTCAGGCCAGCCAGATTGGGTCGGGTCGGGCGCTCTATGGTCAAGCACAATCGAGAATCCGGCAGTGGACCAATCAAATTGAAACGGCACAAGACCAGCCTTATCTCGATCAGGCTCAGGCGTATGCCAGTATGGGGAACGTGAGAGCGGCAATCAACACGGCGCAACAGGTTCGCCCCGGACGAGCGCTGTATGACCAGGCGCAAAAGGATGTGGCTCAATGGCAGAGTCAGATTCAGGCGGAGGAAACGAGAGCCAGGGCACAATTGGCAGAGGCGGAAGCCCAACAAACCCTGCAGCAAGCGCGACAGTTAGCCAGTCCCGGAAATCCGACGGCGATCGCAAATGCGGTGCGGATGGCAAGTCAGATTTCTGGCAGCGGGGCGGTGCAAACGGAAGTGAATGCGGCGATTAATGAATGGAGTTGGCAACTGCTGACGATCGCCAAAGAACAGGCGGCGGGATTGAATGTAGAAGGAGCGATTGCGATCGCCCAGACGATTCCCTCCCGTGCGGAAGCTTATAAAGAAGCACAATCCCAAATCGAAACCTGGAAAAAATCAGGCCACTAGGAAATAGCAGAATCTGCCCACAATCTGTTTTTAGAAACTGGTAATTCAGGCACTGGTATCCAATATTATTGGTGCAGAGAGTAGGAGTTGCTCAATCATGAATCCAGTTTGTAATTCCTTTGTTTCGGCGAAATCGGTGGTGAGTTGGGGGGCGATCGCGGCTCTGAGTGCGATCGGCCTTTGCAGTTCTCTGGCCATTTCAGCCCAGGCTCAGGAAGCCTTAACCAACAATGCCGTGCAGTTTTCTGTAGACACCATTATTGAATTTGAGGTGACTGAAACGCACGGCTTTCTGCAATCCACCTTTGGGGTGATCAATACCAGAACGGGTCAGAAAACCCCGCTGTTTATCGAAACCAAGCCCTTTGATGCCTGGGCTGGTCAGCCTCCAGCAGCCAGGGAATCTGGCGACCAGCGGGTTTACAACGACTACACAGGAACGGTGGCTGGAGGTTCCATTGTGAACGGAGAGGGACAGGCCAGCCGGGTGATCCGATTTAGGTTTGCTGCTAACACTCCCTATGTCTTCTACCTGGACTCCGTCAATCCCTATACCCGAACGGCTCAGACTACGTTGGTGTCCACTAATCTGAGTAACACGCGCTTCTCCGGCAACCTGGAAGCAGGGCAGCCTGGAAATCCGATGAACTGGGAAGATACAGGGTTAAAAACGCCTATCGTGGTTGGCAGCGATAACGACTTTAACGACTTCAATATCATTGCCGGTGGCTTTCTCCTGACCCCTTGCACTCCCGGACGATAACGGTGAATTTAGAACGAGTTGCCTCGTTTGATGCGATCGATCTCTTGTTGCAAGACATCAATTTGGCGAGGTAACTCATCCACCTCAGAGGGAACAGCCGAGGTAAGATTCGTAGGCTCCGGAGTCTGAGTGGGCACCTCCAGCGCTCCGGGAGCTTTGGCACGGGCATAATTGCCCTGGCGAATCTGGTCGATGAGGGTACCACAAATCGCCTTAAGTTTTCTTGCTGAGCCAGATAACCAGATCGCCGGTGTGGAGTTGAATTTCACTCCCAAAGGTTTGCACGAACAAAATACCGTCGCTCAGACCGATGTGGCGAATCGGATACCAGGTATTGCGAGCACGAATCAACAGTTCTTTAGGTAAAGTGACCTGAACAATCCGCTGACGGTACTTCCACCACGATCGCCATAACATGACTGACTCCGTACAGTGCGGTTGATACCCCTGGGGAATCTTGTCGTATTGAAAGGTATAGAAGTGGCGTTGATCCGGCTCTCCTGTCATTAAAAAACTGTGTTCAACTAGTGCTCCAGCCAGTTCATTCCAGTGGCTGGAACTGCATTTAGCAGAGAACTGCAGGGATGCGGCCACTGACCGAGTCGTGAGAACCAGACCTTCACCTTTAGCAAATAGTTGATTCGCTCCACAAACACTTTCGGCTCTCAATTCTGGATTTGCTAATAAAACTTCCCGCTGCTCACACGATTGCCGCACGAATGTTTGAATTAGCTCAGAATTAGACAGCATAGCGGGATAGATAAACTCAGGTGACTGGGGAGGACTTCCGTTGAAGTTAGTATTCCCCATCACGTATGCCGCTTCCCACTCAGCTAAGGGAAGTAATACAGC
>JBBIQC010000244.1:0-7058 GCA_037442585.1 Oscillatoriales cyanobacterium bin_317 | reverse complement strand
AAACCGCATCGAACGCCATATCACTGAGTGCTTCACCGACCTGAATCGCCCCTGCGCGACCCGCTTCCGTGAGGGTAGATACATCAGAATATCCTTGAACACGGCGTTCCACATTGAAGCTGCTCTCGCCGTGACGAACCAGAATGACACGAGTGACCATAGATTAGGAGTTTGGGAGTAAGGATTAACGAAGGGTTAGTTGACAGACCAGAAGCATTCTAACCCGAATCTCCAACAGGTACGGCAATCACCCGTTCTGACAGTGGGCAGTGCCGAACCCCTGAAGTCTTATCCTCCCGATAAAGTGGATTCATACGGAAATGAACCAGACAGCTTTTTGAATCCCTAACGAAGAGGTTAAACGTACATGGCTAAAGTGGTTGGAATTGACCTGGGTACTACCAATTCCTGCGTGGCGGTGATGGAAGGTGGACAACCCGTGGTCATTGCGAATGCAGAAGGCGGACGCACTACTCCCTCAGTGGTTGCGTATGCGAAGAATGGCGATCGCCTGGTGGGGCAGATTGCCAAACGTCAAGCGGTGATGAACCCTGAAAATACCTTCTACTCCGTTAAGCGCTTCATTGGACGGAAGTACGACGAAGTCAATCAAGAGTCCAAGCAGGTGTCTTACAAAGTCCTGAGTGATGGCAGCAACGTCAAGTTGGATGCTCCCGCCGCAGGTAAAAAGTTTGCTCCCGAAGAAATCTCGGCGCAAGTGCTTCGCAAACTGGTCGATGATGCCAGTAAGTATCTGGGCGAGAAAGTTAGCCAAGCAGTGATTACCGTTCCGGCTTACTTTAATGACTCGCAGCGACAAGCGACCAAGGATGCGGGCAAGATTGCGGGCATTGATGTCTTGCGGATTGTTAACGAACCGACAGCCGCCGCTCTGGCTTACGGGTTGGACAAGAAAGCGAACGAAACCATCCTGGTATTTGACTTAGGGGGTGGTACCTTCGATGTGTCCTTGCTGGAAGTGGGCGATGGTGTGGTGGAAGTGAAATCTACCAGTGGTGACACTCACTTGGGTGGTGACGACTTTGACAAGAAGATTGTGGACTGGATTGCCACTCAGTTCCAGAAGTTGGAAGGCGTGGACTTGCGGAAGGATAAACAGGCGCTGCAACGGCTGACGGAAGCGGCTGAGAAGGCCAAAATTGAACTTTCCAGTTCGACTCAAACCACCATCAACCTGCCCTTTATCACGGCAACTCAGGAGGGGCCAAAACACATTGACCTGACCCTGACCCGCGCTGAGTTTGAAAAGATGAGCGCCGATCTGCTCGATCGCTGTCGGATTCCCGTGGAACAAGCGATTCGGGATGCCAAACTGACGGCTTCTGACATTGATGAAGTGGTGCTGGTTGGTGGTTCTACCCGGATTCCTGCTGTGCAAAATCTGGTGAAACAGTTGACGGGCAAGGAACCCAATATGACTGTCAACCCGGATGAAGTCGTCGCAGTGGGTGCTGCAATTCAGGCGGGTGTTCTGGCCGGTGAAGTCACCGATATGTTGTTGCTCGATGTCACGCCCCTTTCCCTGGGGGTGGAAACGATGGGCGGTGTCATGACCCGGATCATTCCTCGTAACACCACCATTCCCACCAAAAAGTCCGAAGTCTTCTCAACTGCAGCCGACGGACAGACCAATGTGGAAATCCATGTGCTGCAAGGGGAACGGGAAATGGCCAGCGATAACAAGAGCCTGGGAACCTTCCGACTGGATGGCATTCCGCCTGCGCCCCGTGGCATTCCGCAAATCGAAGTCACCTTTGATATTGATGCCAACGGGATCCTGTCCGTCTTCGCCAAGGACAAGGGCACTGGCAAGGAACAGTCCATCAAGATTACGGGTGCATCAACCCTGGATAAGGGCGAAGTGGAACGCATGGTACAGGAAGCGGAACGCAATGCCGCCAGCGATCGTCAGCGCCGGGAACAGGTAGACACCAAGAATACCGCTGACACGCTTGCTTACCAGGCTGAGAAGCAGTTGGCCGACTTGAATGGTCAGGTACCTGCCGCTGAAAAGAGCCGTGTGGAAGACCTGGTGAAGAACCTGCGGTCAGCCATCGATCGGGAAGACTACGACCAGATGAAGTCCCTCACCAATGACCTGCAACAAGCGCTGATGCAAGTCGGTCAGGCCATCTATGCCAATGCCAATGGCGCGAGTGCTTCTGGTGCAGCACCTAACCCCGGTGACTCTAACGCCTCTGGCAACAACGATGTGATTGATGCAGACTTCGTTGAGTCGAAGTAAGCAAGTCAGTGGACGTGAATGTTAGATGAGATTGTCATTGGTCATTCGTCATTTAGCCTTCTGACTTGATTTGACAGATGTGGGAGCTTATCTCTAAGACAAGCTCCCACTTTTTAAGGTAAAGGCGAAAACGTTCCTATTCCCTATGCCTCAACAAGACACCAGAGCAAAACTTTTTAGATCTCAAGCCTTTACTCATAGGGACCACCTTTCTTTATTCCATCGTATATAACATCTCGGAGCCTGCTAGCACTTGCTTCATCGGTTGCGACAGAGATAAATGCAATCGATTTTCCCCCTGAAATAGACACACAACTGACAATGACGTTGTCAACCTCATTATTCCAATAAACGGAGCTTCCAGACTGAGATAATTTTCCCCCCTTTCTTTCAGTTGAAATAGTACCTACTGCTCTTCTTAAGCATTCCGCTTTATCTCCATTAACCGTAACCCAACCCGTAGAAAGAGCAGGAGATGCAAAAACTTTTTCTGTAGCTGAAAGGAATGCTATAGCAAAGATTGTTACCCATGCTGATGCAACTTTTATCTTAATCATCATTTTTCATCCTCTTGATCAAATCTGTGACAACAATGGCCTCCAAGAAGCTTTGCTGCAGTGTTGACCTCAAAGAAGCTTTGAGGAAATAGAGGCAATTAAATTAAGATTTCTAACAGATTGTTGCGTTTTCCTGGCTGACCATATCTCATTTCTTTAATAGTATTTATGAGCAAATCAAGCCTCGACAAACTTTAGAGATTTTGTAGTTGAAACTGCATCCAACTAGCACCATCTCTACAATGCATTCTCAACTTAATCCTTGCTCAATTTTGAGAGAAAAAAGCCAATCAATAACGATTATTCACATTACAAACGTCTTAACTCACTTAACTAAAGCTCAGCAAAATCTGAAGTGTTTCTCCAGAAAAAACTGGTTCTAATCAAGGTTACTTTGTCAGGGAGAGAGATAGGTATAGCGGCTCAAACTCCGCTCGTAGTTTTGCAGTAGCAGTTGAGAATCTTGCAGACTGATGCGCTTGTCCTGCAATGCCAGTTCCGTTTGCTGGCGGATGCTTTCCACCAGGTCTTCGGAATCGTACTGCACATAGCCCAGTACCTCCGTCATCGTATCGCCTTTGACCACATGATCAATTTGATAGCCTTTGGGTGTCAGGGTGATGTGGACGGCATTGGTATCGCCAAACAGGTTGTGCAAATTGCCCATAATTTCCTGATAAGCGCCGCTGAGGAACATTCCCAGGTAGTAGGGTTCATCGGGTTTGAGAGGATGAAGTTCCAGGACGGACTTGACATCGCGCAGATCGATGAACTGGTCGATTTTGCCGTCACTGTCACAGGTGAGGTCAGCTAAGGTACCGCGCTTGGTGGGTTCTTCATCCAGACGGTGAATCGGCATGATGGGAAATAGCTGATCGATCGCCCAACTATCCGGTGCCGACTGAAACACGGACAGGTTGATGTAGTAGATCGAGGCCATGATTTTTTCCAGATCTTCCAGATCATCCGGCACGTATTCCTGCTGGCGAACGATCGTCAAAATCTTTTCGCAGCAGGCCCAATACAGGCGCTCGGCTCTGGCCCGTTCCGGCAGACTGACATAGCCAAAATTGAACAGACTCACCGCTTCTTCTTTGAACTGGGTGGCATCGTGGTAGGCTTCCTGGTAGTTGTCCTCGGTGATTGAGGCGTAGGTTTCCCAGAGATTACGGATGATCAGGTGTTCGTCGTCTTTAACGGGTTCAGGAGTGCCCGTGGGTACATCACTGGTTCCCAGTACGTTGAAGACCAGCACGGATTGATGGGAGGCGATCGCCCGTCCGCTTTCACTAATTAGGGTAGGAACGGGCAGCTTCCGTTCGGCACAGGCTTCCTTCACTTCAGCCACAATGTCGTTAGCGTAGTTCTGGATGTTGTAATTCTTGGACGCATAAAAGTTAGTGCGAGAGCCGTCATAATCCACTCCCAGACCACCGCCTACGTCCAGGTAGCGCATTCCCGCCCCTAACTCGGCCAGATCCACATAAATTTGACTGGCTTCCCGAATCGCATCTTTAACGACGGAGATCGCCGAAATTTGGGAGCCGATGTGGTAATGGAGAAGTTGCAGGCAATCCAGCATTCCGGCTTCCCGCAGCAAATCTACGGTCTGGAGAATTTCCGGAATGGTGAGGCCAAATTTGGCCCGATCGCCCGCCGAAGTCCCCCAGCGGCCAATGCCCTTACTGCTCAACTTGGCCCGCACTCCGACGATCGGACGAATCCCCAACCGCTGACCGGCCTCAATCACCAGGGGAACTTCTTCAATCTGTTCCAGCACAATAATCGCAATTTTTCCCAGTTGCTGAGCCAGGATCGCCATTTCGATGTATTCCCGGTCTTTGTACCCATTGCAGATGAGCAAGGCTCCGGGAGTTTGCAGGGTGGCCAGGGCAATCATCAATTCCGGTTTGGAACCTGCCTCCAAGCCAAACTGGTAAGGCTTACCAAACCTGACCAGCGCTTCTACCAGATGCCGCTGCTGGTTGCATTTCACGGGAAACACCCCCCGGTAGGTGCCCTCGTAGTTGTAGCGAGCGATCGCTTTGGCAAAGGCGGCATTCAGCCGTTCGATTCGGTCTTCCAGAATATCCGAGAAGCGAATCAGCAGGGGCAGATTCAGATTCCGGGATTTGAGCGCATTGACCAGCTCAAACAAATCCAGGGAGCCGCCCCGATCGCCCTGGGGAGAGACGGTGACATGACCTGCAGCATTGATGGAGAAGTAAGGCTCTCCCCAACCGTTAATCCGATACAGTTCTTCACTGTCTTCAATCGACCAGGAGGAGCGAGTTGCAGGGGCGATCGCAGGAGTGTTGCCGTTACTATCTATTCCCTTGCCTGTTGCCCTGGCAGATGAGGATGGGGGTGAAGTCCTGGAACTCTCCTCAACGGCTTGCGACTGACTCTTGATCTGGGCAGCAGTCTCGTGCTTCAAAGACTCCTTAGAACCAGTCTTCACATCCATTGAGTGTTTTCCCATTCTTAATCCCTCATCACGCTTAAAATAGGCCGGAAACAAAGGCCAGATCTGCCAGTCTACCGCATTCCACCTTATTTGTGGGTACGGCAGAACACGTCCAATAGATTTCCTGGCTTACTCGTCTTCCAGGGCTTGAGTGGAAAGCCCAGATGGTGTTTCGACAGGAGCGATCGCCTCAGCGGACGGTATGGCAGGTTCAACACTGGGCGATACCGTTTTGGGGGGGGCAGGAGGCGTTGCCACTGGAGCAAGTTGGGCAGGAGGTGCTGATTTAACTTCCAGGCCCAGTTGTTCCTTGGCTGTGTTGAGAACCAGCGTCACTCCAGCCTGACCAGCAGATAGGAGGGATTTACCCGTCTCAGTTAAGAAGTTAGCCGTTGAGGTAGCTTCAGCCCCTTCTGCTTCTGGAGTTTCCGCTCTGGTCTGCATCGCATCGATCCAAACGCGGGCATCCTGACCTGCCTTGTAAGATTTTTTCCAGAACCAATCTCCTGCCACTAAGCCCAAACACAGCACCAGCCACAGCAGTTGTCCAGTTTCCTTGAGGATTGCCCAGGTTAAGGCCAAAGTTTCCTGGTATGCCTTTACGGTGGACGGGCTGGAGATGATTTGCCAGAGCTTGTTGGCTTGAGCTTGGATCCGTTCCATCAGACTCTCCTCTCGTAACGATTCAGACTTTAGCTTCTCCAAACTAGCGCTTCAGGTCAAGATTGTTGGCACACCTGGATACAATGAAAACAGCTTTCTGGACAAATGCCTGACCATGACTGTTCCTACTGACCTGGAATCAGCTTCTCAAGAGAATTTAGCGACTGACTCCGGCCCTGCTACTGTAGCCACTCCGGCGATCGCAGAGAATCTGCCGTCTGATGACGACCTGATCGACGATGTGGAGATGTCGCTGTTTGATCACCTGGAAGAACTGCGGCTGCGGATTTTCTATTCCCTGGTGGCCGTAGTAGTGGGTGCGATCGGTTGTTTTACCGTGGTCAAGCAAATTGTGCGGCTGCTGGAACTGCCTGCCCAGGGAGTCAAATTTCTCCAACTGGCTCCAGGCGAATTTTTCTTTGTTTCAATTAAAGTCGCCGGATACAGTGGCATTCTGGTGGCCAGTCCCGTCATTCTGTATCAGATTATTGCCTTCGTGCTGCCCGGTCTAACGCGGAGAGAACGCCGCTTACTGGGGCCGATCGTGTTTGGTTCCAGTATTTTGTTTGTGGCTGGGCTGGCCTTTGCCTACATTGCCTTGATTCCCGCTGCCCTCAACTTCTTCATTACCTACGGGGCGGATGTCGTTGAGCAAAGCTGGTCAATTGAAAAGTATTTTGATTTTGTGCTGTTGCTGATGTTCAGTACCGGCCTGGCCTTCCAGGTGCCGATTATTCAAGCCCTGTTAGGACTGCTGAATATTGTTTCTTCCCAACAAATGCTGGCGGGCTGGCGACTGGTACTGATTGGAGCCGCTATCGTCGGTGCTGTACTGACTCCCTCCACTGACCCATTAACGCAAAGCTTGTTGGGAGGGGCGATCGTCTCGCTTTACTTTGGCGGCATCGGGTTTGTCAAATTACTCGGCAAATAAGCCTATGACGGCCTTTACTATTGATCTCACTCCCGTAATTCGGCTGACGGACGACCAGTTCTACCAACTCTGTCAGGCTAATCCAGAAATTAAGTTTGAGCGATCGGCCCAGGGAGAACTGATCATCATGGCCCCAACGGGAGGAGAAACAGGGAATTGCAATATTGAAAT
>JBBIQC010000243.1:0-7069 GCA_037442585.1 Oscillatoriales cyanobacterium bin_317 | reverse complement strand
ACCATAGGTTTCGCGAATTTGACCACCATACTGGTTGATCAGCGCCAGCAAATCTTCGGGAACGGAGGAAGACCCGTGCATCACCAGGTGGGTGTTGGGCAGACGCTTGTGGATTTCTTCAATCCGGCTGATGGCCAGAATTTCTCCGGTAGGTTTGCGGGTGAACTTGTAAGCGCCGTGGCTGGTACCGATCGCAACGGCCAGCGCATCCACCTGGGTTTGCATCACGAAATCAACGGCCTGATCGGGATCGGTCAGCAGTTGGGAGTGATCCAGCTTGCCTTCAAAGCCATGACCATCTTCGGCTTCACCCATACCCGTTTCCAGAGAACCCAGGCAACCCAGTTCCCCTTCCACGCTGGCTCCGATCGCATGAGCGACCTTCACCACTTCTTTGGTGACAGCCACGTTGTACTCATAGCTGGCGGGAGTTTTGGCATCGGCTTCCAGAGATCCGTCCATCATCACACTGGTAAAGCCATTTTTGATTGCAGAGTAGCAGGTTGCAGGCTCGTTGCCATGATCCTGGTGCATCGCTACGGGGATATGGGGATAGGTTTCTACCGCAGCCAGAATCAGGTGGCGCAGAAAATTCTCACCAGCATAAGAACGGGCACCGCGAGAAGCTTGCAGGATCACCGGGCTATCGGTTTCGTTCGCCGCCTGCATGATCGCCTGGATCTGCTCCATGTTGTTAACGTTGAATGCAGGAATGCCATAACCATTCTCTGCCGCGTGATCGAGCAGCAGTCGCATAGGGACAAGCGCCATAGAGAGTCCTCCTGGTTGATTGTGGTCAGCTTTTAGACACGAGTAATGCTTAGGATAATCTTAAGATACTTTGCGTTCCACAGAGTGTGCGTTTACCTAAACAAGACACAATAGTAGGCACAAATTACTATTTAATTTTCTTATGCATTCTATTCTTGTACCATCCACACTGGCAAGGAGCCACATCATGAGCACAACGTTTTCGCGTCTAGAACTTCGAGAAATAGCCAAGTATCATAGATTGCTTCTATGGTCTATCCTTGCCGCTATTGTTGCTAACCTAGCTCGCCTTACTTTGGGGAGTCAATCCATAGGACTGCTGGTATTTTTTGCCGCCGCTGCATTTCAGATATTTTCGCTATTCCAATTGGGAAGGGCACTCAAGATTTCAGTTGTCTGGATGGTGTTGTTGATAGTTGGTTTATTTGTGCCACTTCTGGGGCTGGTAATCCTGCTGCTTATGCACAATCAGGTGATGAAGGTCATGAAATCGGCTGGGGTGAAGGTGGGTTTCATGGGTGCTGACCCAAACTCTATCTGAACGGGTTCTCTAGTTCCATAGATACGTAGATTAAAGCAGTACCAGCCTTTGTAGGTTGGGTTCCATGCTTCAACCCAACATTTCTAGAGCGCTGGGTTTCGTACCTCAACACCAACCTACGCAGGTGATTAATCAATGATTCTTAGCCCGTATTTCGCATTCCGGCGGCGATGCCATTAATGGTGAGCAGAGCACCGCGCAGGAGTTCGCCTTTGCTATAGCGCGATCGCACCACTCCAGTTGTGGCTTCGTCCTTGGTTCGCCGCAGCCGCTTGAGTAGGGACACTTGTAAAAAGCCGAGGGGAACGATCGTGCCATTGCGTAACTGTACCGATCGTTGCAGGTCGGGATCACCATCCAACAGGCGTTTGTGACCCGTTACCCGGAGGATCATTTCGCGGGTGAGGTAGTACTCATTTGCGATTTGCTCATAGACTGGCTCAAAGCGTGCCTTGTCCTCTGGTTTCACCAGTTCATTCACATAATGGCGGGCAATTTGCAAATCCACCTTCGAGAGGGTCATCTCTGCTTTAGACACGACCACCTTGAAGAACGGCCACTTGAAATAGAAATATCGGAGCAGTTTCAGGTGTTCTTCCGGGTGCTCCTGCAAAAAGTCTCGCAGTGCAGTCCCCATACCATACCAGGAGGGCAGTAAGAAGCGGCTCTGCGTCCAACTGAAGACCCAGGGAATAGCTCGCAGACTACCCAGATCCTTTTTGCCACCCCGACGAGCAGGACGAGAGCTAATTTGTAGCTGACTGATTTCCTCGATCGGGGTCACTTCATGGAAGAAATCAACAAAATCGGGTTGTTCGTAAATCAACGCCCGGTAGTGAGCACGAGAACGGGCAGACAGTTCTTCCATAATCTCGTGCCAGGGTTGAATGTCATCAAACCCGGTGCGCAGGAGACTGCCCTGGATCACCGCTGCCGCCACTTTCTCAAGATTATAGAGAGCCAGTTCAGACAGGGAATATTTGGAGGCCAGCACTTCTCCCTGTTCGGTAATCTTGATTCGCCCACAGAGACTGCGACCGGGCTGAGCCAGAATCGCCTCATAAGCAGGGCCACCGCCGCGACCAACGGAACCGCCCCGACCGTGGAAGATGCGTAATAACACACCATAGCGCTCGGCTAATTGCTGCAGGCTCTGTTGGGCTTTATGAATTTCCCAGTTACTGCTCAGGAAGCCAGAATCCTTATTACTATCGGAGTAGCCCAGCATCACTTCTTGCAGATTTGGAGCCAATCGCCAGGGTTGCTTGCCATTGGGCAGCGGTTCGTTGATGGAAGGATGATCACCCGCCAGCATTTTCCGATACACAGGCAACTCAAACAGGGAAGCCAGCACATGGGGGGCTTTTTGCAGATCCTCCACCGTTTCAAACAGGGGAACGACCCGTAACGTACTCACGCCTGTTGCTGGATCATACAATCCAGCTTCTTTAGCGAGGAGTAGCACTTCCAGCAGGTCGCTGGCATCGTGGCTCATGCTGATGATGTAGGTATGGCAGATTTCGGGACTGAATTCTTCCTGCAAGCGCCGCACCATGCGGAAGGTTTCGATCGTCTCGTTGGCTTTGTTCGAGAACGGCAGTTCACCTGGAATCAGGGGGCGACGGGTTTGCAGTTCGGTGGCTAACCAGCGAATCCGTTCTTCCTCAGAAAGCTCGGTGTAGGGTCTGGGCAGAATTTGCAGGTACTCGACAATCTCGTTGAAGGTGTCGGAATGGCGGGTACTTTCCTGACGAATATCCAGGTTGGCTAAATGAAAGCCGTAAATCTTGACCTGACAGATCAGGTTATCCAGATCTCGACAGGTGAGGCCCGTTTCTTGAAGGCTGCGTTGAATCAGTTCCAGTTCGGCCAGGAAGGTATCCCCAGAACGGTAAAAGGTGGTGAATTGCTCCGGCTGATCGGGCTGAATATACTCGCCTTTGTACATCTTCATGCTGCGATCGCGGGTATTCTCCAGCCGCTGCTGAATGTAGGACAGCTTCAAGCGATAGGGTTCCTGCCGATAGCGAATCGCAAGGCGATCGTAGACCGCTGGAATTTGCAGTTGATCTTGCTCCAGAGATTCCAGCAGTTCGGGCAGCACATCACTCCAGTGCAGCGATAGGCTCAGCAGATCGATCAGCTTACGAACGGAGTTGATGTACTTGTCCAGTACCAGATTGCGCTGGTAACAGGCCGTCTGCCAGGTAATTTGCGGGGTAACAGAAGGGTTGCCATCGCGATCGGAACCGACCCAGGAACCAAAGCGGCAGAAGTCCGTTTGAGGGGGCTTCAAGGTCGGGAACGAGGTTTTCATCGCCTGCTTAAACCGCTGGTAAAGCTGGGGAATCACATCAAATAGCACTTCCTGGAAGTAATGGAGCGCGTAATCCACCTCATCTAGCACCGTGGGTTTAAACTGATGCAACTCATCCGTGCGCCACCACAGGCGAATTTCCTCCATCAGTTGCTCCCGCAGTTGCTGCTCATCCACCGAGTCAATGTCAATTTCCTGAGCGACCTGCCGTTCTTCTACCTGATCTAATTGACGCAGAATTGTGGCAATCCGCCGCTGCTTATCCCGGATGGTATGCCGCACAATTTCTGTCGGGTGAGCGGTAAACACGAGTTGGATGTCCAACTGATCCAGCAAATTTTGAATTTGCTGCGGCGGCACATTCAGGCTTTTTAATTTGGGAAACAGCCAGTGAAACGTTCCCAATTGGCGGCGGGCATCTGGGTCATGTAGCGTTTTCTCTAACAGATCGGCTTCCAGACGACTGGCAGGCGTGGTGTCTTCCCCTTTAGGCCCAGCCGTTGAGGCAGCAGTATAACTATTCTGAGAAGTTTCTCGTACACCAGCCCGGTATTGCAGTTGGTCACGCTGTTCGTAATGCTGCTCGACGATGTTGATCAGTTGAAAGTAGAGGGCAAAGGCGCGGGCAGCCCGAATCGCCTCATTCAAATCGAGTTTTTCAATCACCTGCAAGACTTCCGACTCGACAAACGTATTCGCTTGCCCTTCTGGTGAACACAAATGTCGCAGTTGATTGAGCAGATCTACCAGGGTCTGGCCGCACTCTTGTTGAAGAACGCTTTCCCATAATTCCTCAACTACTTTCAGCCGATGTCTTAAGAACAGGTCAGAGGCGGAGGAGGTTACAGCTAAGTCTGCCAGAACGCTGGGCTCGATCGCTGCTCTAAAACCAAAGGCATCATCTGTCGAAGAACGTGTTGCACTCATGGAGTCGGTTTTTCAAAGGATAATCAGACTATTTTATGGGCTATTTTGAAGTTTTGCAGTTCTTCCTGAACTGAAATTTCCAACTCAAAACTGGGAGACGAGCATCACTGAGGATCTCCCGTATCAATGGAGGAAGGTTGGCTGGGAAACTTGAGCAATGGCAAGCGATCGCCCCGAAACACCTCTTCGCTTAACTGTCCGAGTTCCTGGGCGATCTGGGTGAGCGCCTTAGTACCAACTAATCCAACTACCAGGGGCACAGTTGCTAGACTGATGAGTAAATCAACGGGGACAACCATTTTTGGCGAAGGTTGTTGATTGGAGGGAGTGTTGGAGGATTCCATAAGTCAATCAAGTCAATAATTTTTGTAAAGAAAAACACTCAGGGAGTGGCAGCAGAATCCAGAGTAGATGGCGCTCATCAATCAAAGCAAGCGTTAATCCACCGCAATATCCGTGAGCAAAATCGGAATTTAGGTGTTCAATTCATTCAGAGGGGCTTGACGAGTTGGCGAAGGAAGCATACCTTTAATGACCGATATCAATCGCTGACTCAGACCGCGCTTATTTATTAACTGATGTAACCCTCCAGAAAGCCAGTCTGGAAGAAGCTTCATCCCATCAACAGACCGTTAGACATATGCTCTCATGCTGAACGACGATGGACAATTTCCCACTTCCTCTACCAGTAGCCCAACTGGGAGATCTGCTGTCAAACCAAGCTCTCTGACTCGCTGGATACAGCAAGTGATTGGGCAGAGCAATATCCGAGTCAAGATGCGGTTACGGGGAAACAACCTGCATATTCTTTGCGAGGGGCCTGATTGTCCAAATGCTGAAGTGATTGTACCGCAGTTACAGGCGGTGCTGACAACTACCCCTCTGGCGGTATTCTTAGGTGACGACGCAGCCCAGGTACATCGGGCATTGGTTCATGGTCGCCAGGTGGGGCAAAAAGAGGCCGCCTGGAGCCAACGAATTAATATCGCCAGCCGCAACTCCCTCCCTCCCAAGAAACAGAAGCATCAGGGTGCTACTCATCGGGTCAATCGCACTGCGGTTCCTCAATCCCCATCCGCAACGGCGATCGCTCAGCCCCCTGATCTGGCCCCTGCTGCGGAACTTGATGAAACGCTGGAGTTGGCACAGCAAGGTCAGCCGGATGCGATCGCCCGCTACCTGAGCGATGTGCTTAACACCCTGAATATTGCCATTCGAGCCAAAGTCAAGCCCTATTCCCCAAAAACTCAAAGTTCTGTAACGGACGATTCCAGGGCAGAGCAGCCATCCTCAATGAACCGTTTGCTAGTGGTTTGTGAATCGGTCTACAGTCCAGATCCGGCTTTGCTGGCGGCACCGATCGCCCAAAAACTGCGGGAACTGGAACTGCGGGGATTTCGGGATGCGCTGGTGTTTGGGCAGGTGAGGGGAGAAACCCAACCTGAGTGGGTGACTCGCGTAGACCTGACTCCACCGGATGAGATTTTGCAGGAGTGGTCTCGCTGGGGCAATATTCAGGCCATCACCCGGTTATTGAACCGATCGCTGGCCAGTCAACATCTGAAATTTTCAGCCTTACTTAAAGATTCCACCCTGCACCTGACTTGTGCAGGGGATGCCGGATCTCCTCCGGAGCAAATAACAGCGATCGCAGCGATTCGTTCCTGGCTCCAGCCCCTGGGACCCCAGGGAATTCATGCTGTCACCATTTATGGAGTTGCCAGTCTTCCGGATGAGTCATCGGAAGTTCTACCTGCCTGGATCCACTGGCTAGATCTGCCTGCTGCTCACCAACCAGAGCTCGCTCTACCAACTCTGGAACTGGCCAAGCAGGGCAATCTGGCGGCGATTACCTTTCTGCTGACTCGCTTACTCAATCCGGACTTAGAAGATAAGTTGGCAACGGGTGGCATTCGGGTACAAATTCGCCAGAAAGAAGACCTGCTACATATCATGACGGATGCCCTGGTTTGTCCCCGTCAGGATGCGATCGCTGCCGCCATTGTTCGCTGTTTGAAACCCTTGCAGATTGCCTCTGTGGCGGGTGTCCGGATTTATGGGCGACGGGCCGGACAGCAGCAGCCTTTGTGGAATTATGGGATGGATTTCGTCCCGCGTCGCCATCGGTTAGTCCCAGAGGCAACTCCCGAATTTGCCGCTTCCGATGTACATGTGGATGATCTGTTGGCTCCACCGGGCGAGATCGTCCTCTGGTCAGAGTTACCTCCCGATGATTGGCGAGCCAAACTCTATCAGTGGTTTGAATTAACCCTGAAACAGGTGCAGCGATCGCTGATTGCCACTCAACTCTTCATTCCCTCAGAAACGACTCGCTTGGCTCCGGCACTCACTCCAGCCAACCCTTCCCCGACGGCCTCTTCTCGTCAACGGTTGGCTATTGCTGCACTCTGGGGCACCGTAGGACTGCTGCTGGTTGTGCAAACCGACTGGTTCCTGGGACGCTGGATTCAACCCCTGGTTGCTCAGGATACGGCCCCAGCCAAACCGATTGC
>JBBIQC010000242.1:0-7079 GCA_037442585.1 Oscillatoriales cyanobacterium bin_317 | reverse complement strand
TGGCTCCCTCGATCCTCAGCACCTTTTTCTCTCGAAAAAGTGACACGCTCCCCTTTATGCTGTTGTCCAGTCTTCTGTTCTCAACTCTGCAATTTGTCCAAAATCTGACTCGTTACGAGTGAGTAAAATTGCGTTGTTGGTTAGAACAATCGCAGCAATCTTCAGATCCATATTTCCTAGTCGAGGATAGACTTTTCGTAGGCGTTGATGCTCCAAAGCGGCTCTACGACTAAAAGGGAGAAGCACAATTGATTGGTAGTTCACTGCAAGTTTATGTAGTCCTTGATACGCAAGAACTTGTTCATCTAGCGTTTTCGCCCTGGATAGGACATTGAGCCGACCTCTGACTTGCTCTTCGTAAGTAATTACTGTCACTGCAACTTCTTCAATCTCTTCAACGGCTAACAACTTTGTCAAGATTTGTTTTCCTTCTCGTCCATTGCGCTGAATGAGACTGAGATGATCGGTGTCAAGAATGTACATTGTGGAGTGTTAGCAATCTACTCAGCAGACTTGCGCCATTCTTGTCCAAGACGAACTGCTTCATCAAAGGTAGGATCATCTTCAAAACTGCCAGCAACTTTCAACCACCAAGGAGTTTTTTTCTGGAGAAACCCAGACAGCATCTGTTTCATCTGAGCGAGTTCCGTCTCCAAAGTTTCGACTCGTGCTTCAAGTTGTTGAGATCGAGCTTCAAGCCCCTGGGGAGTCATAGGAATCTTTGGATAATTAAGTTCTGAAGGCATTATAGCGAAATTCCTAGCTTTGATGTTTGAATTAGACTTCGCGGGTTTCGGCACTAAACTAGCGGTGGACTGAGCAGTCGCAATTTTACAAATTCACAGATAATTTTACAGTAACGCGCTAACCGAGCAATGAAGGCGCATAGCAGCCAAGTTCACTGGCGACAGGTGATAGTGAGCGACTTAAGTCTCAAAATCTGTACGGTTTATTCCTCCAGGACAACGCTTTATTATGCCGTTCTTAGCTGCTCCCGAACATTATGATGTACCCCGAAAACTGGACAGAGGAATAAGATAGAGTCGCTGCCCGTAGACCTAGCAGAAGTACGGAGAAAATCAGGATTATGCAGCGTAAACAACACAGTGCCGAATTCAAAGCCAAAGTGGCTCTCGAAGCGCTCAAAGGACTCAAAACAGTGAATGAATTAGCCAGTGACTATGGGGTACATCCAACTCAGATTCATCAGTGGAAGAAACAAGTACTCGACGAATTACCCGGCCTTTTCTCGACTCGTCGTGCCCAGCACCAGAAGGAACAGGAAGACTTGACGGCCAATCTCTATCAGCAAATTGGACAACTCAAAGTTGAGTTGGACTGGTTGAAAAAAAAATCTGGGATTGCCAGTCGCCTGTAAACGATCACTGGTGGAGCCGAATCATCGTGACATTAGCGTCTCCCGGCAATGTGAATTGCTCGATTTAGCCCGCTCCAGTTGGTACTACAAACCCGTTGCCGTAGACCCCTACGAATTACATCTGATGCACTTGATCGACCAACAATACACGGCTACTCCGTTCTATGGCATTCGTCGGATGACCGCGTGGCTGAAAACACAGGGTGAGTCAGTCAATCACAAACGGGTGGCACGCTTGATGCGGCAGATGGGCATTGAGGCGATTTATCCTCGTCCTTGCACCACGATCGCAACTGATCCTGTTCGTCGTTATCCCTACTTGCTCAAGGGTTTGGTGATCGATGCCCCAAATATTGTCTGGAGTACGGACATTACCTATATTCGCCTGAGCACTGGTTTTGTGTATTTGGTCGCCATCATCGACTGGTTCAGTCGCTATGTGTTGTCCTGGCAATTGTCCAACACGATGGATGTGCACTTTTGTCTAGTCGCCTTGGAACAAGCTTTGCGAATTGGGCATCCCCAAGTTTTCAATTCTGACCAAGGGAGCCAGTTTACCAGTGAGGTCGTTACCAGCTATTTGGAAAACCAACACATCAAGATCTCTCAAGATGGGCAAGGACGAGTGTTTGACAACATTTTTATCGAACGCTTGTGGCGTAGTGTGAAATATGAGGAGGTGTATCTCAAGGATTATTCAACCGTAGCAGTAGCGATGGAGGGATTAGGCAACTACTTTGAGTTTTACAATCACCAACGGTTGCACCAGGCGTTGAATTACCAGGTGCCGGCGGCAGTTCATTTCAGTAAATAAGGTGGTGATTTGTATCAAAATGTACAAGGGAAGCACAAATGAACCAAATCAAGATTCTATCTTAAAGTTTTACTAAAACTGTCTAGACAATGGGGTACACCTCAGAAAGTCGTTTTCTTAAAAATCCATCCTTTTTTCTGTATTTGCTTCTGAGCGCACACACCACATATCGTTTTGCTACAACAATTGGTTCGGAAAAGACCATCTGTACTCCAGCACTGAGAACACTTTGGAGAAAAGAGCCAGTTAGCACCAACTTGGAGTAGCCAATTACCTATCAGTTCGTCCATTTTTCACCTCATTGCCGTGTAGCATCTAACGTTGCTGTTCAGCGGTTGCAAAAGACACAAACGCAGCCACGATCGCCCTTCAATCCGTTGCAACAGCGTTGTTAGCTCAGCGACGCACCGATCGCCCTCCAACCACGCCTCACCCCCAATTTCCTGGGCGGTTTCGGGGTGGCTGATTGCCTCCCGCTACGGCCCTCACTAACCATTTTCTGGGTGCTTTCGCAACCACAGATACCCCTCAAACCACGGCCTCAACTGACAACCTTCTGGGCGGTTTCGGGCTGACAGATCACGCTGAAGAACGAGTGCAAGGTCTGGCTGCGGAGCCAGCTAACTCTATATTTATAGAGAAATTTCCCCTGCTTTTCCGGCTAAATACCCTGTAGAGAGTAGTTAGCCAGAATCAGAGCCGTCTAATCCCCTCTGGGAGGTAATTAGACAGAAACAAGTCTGCATAACGTCCCAAAAGGGGATCTTAGACAGAAATAAGTCTGTATAACTCCCTGTTTCAGGTATTTATACAGATCTTAATCTGGATAATGTCCCAAAATAGGATCTTATACAGACAGATATCTGGATAATAGTCTTGCTTTAAGGAATTAGGCGGATAACCTTATAAAATTTTCATCACCAAGAAATAGGTAGCATGGGATACTAAGTACAAATATTCTTCTGTATCTACCCCTTGTGATGGAACCCAAGCCCAGGAAACGGCTGGATCCTGGTGATAGACGGACAGGTTTCTGCTCCGATCCAAAACCGGGCGCTTAGTGCCTTGCTATTTTTATACCGGACTGTATTGAATTAAGAATTTGAGTAGCCTGCTCATTTTGGCTATTTGCCCACTCATTTGGGTATTTTCCGCAGGCCAAAAGGCCATTTGCTGACTCATTTTGTTCATTGGCCAAACCCGTAATTTAATGCGATCGCTCAGGATCTAATTTGATGATGGGCGATCAATATCGTGGAATCGCTTCCGTTATCATGACAATAGTGGCAACAAAAGGAAACGGAAGCCATGTATGCCCTGGTCTCTCCCGAAAAAACTCAATTACCCCCTGGAGCAGTGGTGCGGCTCCCTGCGACCTGGCAGGAGTATCAGCGATTGTGTGACCAGCGCGGGGACGGTTCTATTCCTCGGATCAAGTACCGTAATGGAGAAGTCTGGTTGATGTCGCCACTACCCGTACATGGTCGAGATGCCAATCTACTCGCTGATATTGTGAAAGCCCTGTTAGATCACGATGGCCGGGAGTACGATGCATTCACACCTGTCACCATGACGCTGCCTGAGGAAAGTGGGATCGAGCCGGATTACTGCTTTTACATTGATCATTGGGAAGCAGTTTCTGGCAAGAAACGAATTGATTGGAGAAATGATCCGCCTCCCGATCTGGTGATTGAGATTGATGTGACTAGCTATTCTGAGGTGGAAGACTATGCGCCCTATCGAGTGCCGGAAGTCTGGTTGTTCAAAAATCAGCGCTTATTGATTTATCAGTTTCAGGGGACAGCCTATCAACTTCAGACACAGAGCCGTTATTTCCCAGCTATCCAACTGGAAGAGACGATCGCCCGCTGTTTACAAATTGCCTACGATCGCAATACCAGCGCAGCCATTCGTGATCTGAGACAACAACTTCGTGATCACCGATAAATTCTGAAAACTATGACCAAGTAGAGTAGATAGACCGCCTTAACTAGAGGATGCGTTAGTGCCAACGTAACGCATCACTTCTGAAGCATTACGAGGTAATCCGTGCCGCAGACGAAGGGCAGGGGCGATCGCAGACGACGCACAGGGCGATCCTTCAGCTCGCCAGAGGGGAGTAGCCCTGACTGATCAGCCAGTCGTTTGTTGAGGCTGTGAAGGAATAACTCAAGGAGGGACTCATAGTTCTTCAGAAGAGAAAGGGGGATCAGCGTGTTCAGTCGCAACCCACTGGAGTTCCAGCCAGAAGCGGGGATCAGATTGTTTCAAATGAGAAGCCGGATCTCGTACCAGCCGAGTGGCATTTAAGCAAACTACTTCCAGCAGTCCCATATAGATCGCTACTTCACGCAGTTGATTTTTTTGTTGTTTGACGGCCTCTAAGCGATCGTTGGAACAGTAAATTCCTATATACCGCACCGTTTTTCCCATTTGTTTCAGGGGAGCCGTAATCACCTTGACATAACAGTGACGGATCGCCTCAGCCGCTTTGGGAAATGAATGATTGACGATCGTGATAAATTCTTTTGCAAGTACCTCTTCCTGAATCATGGCACCAGTTCCATTCATACAACGATTAGGAATTCAATCATGGTCTTTTTGACCTCTCCCCAACCCCTCTCCTCGCGATGGAGGTCTGAGATTATCTCATCCACCTACCTCTCCTCGCAAGAGAGGGGCTTGTGCAAACCCTTGTTTGCCCCTTCCTTTCCGTGTCGGAGAGGGAGGTTAGGAGGGAGAGGTCTACCACTTACACAACTGCTCCACTGGTTCGTTCTGCCGCCAATGCCTGAGCCACTGACTCTGGCATAGCGTCTAAGTCAGAAGTGCCTTCTTTAATAGGAGACACAAAGGCATAGTTTGGATCGCATTCTTTCGTGTCATACACCTGCAGCACCCATTTATCCGGCAGTCCTTCCACGCCAATTTCCACCACATACCAACTCTCCCCGATCGGGCGAGCGGATAGTACAGAAAACCATTCCCAGTCGTCTTCAGGAATGTCCAGATCCGTCATCAAAAAGTCAATGGCGAGTGCCTCAGCTTCAGCGGTGGTGATATCCATAAGTTGTGTGTCCTTCGTCCTTTGTCCTTCGTCTTTTGTCACTATCCACTGCCCTCCCTCGGACAGGTTTGCAAATCATGTTGCATGAAAGTCTCAACGGTTTCCTTTTGGGCGGGTTGGGCGGGTTGGAGGCCAATCCATCGATCGACTAGATCCGTGTCAAAGCCGACTTCGTAGCGATCAGCAGCGGTTGTTGCACCATGAGCGTGAGAGCTGTGGCTTCATCCAGTTGATCAGGATGAACCTCGCCCGCTTTGATTTGAGGGGCGGACGCATTGAACCATTCCCCAACGGGCCGTTGTCCAAAGAATTGGCGCAGGCGATCGGGGTGCCAGGGTTCGGTGAGTAAATTATGAGCCTGAACTTCGTGCCCTGCAGCGGTTAGCAGGGCTTTTTGGCGGGTGTTGTTGATACAGCCCGGTTTTTCGTAAAAGAGAACAGTGGCCATAGGGTCAAGATTCAGAAATTTTTGGCAGTGTGATGGACTGGATCAAACTCAAATCGTTTCGAGTGATGGGTTTCGCCGTAGATGCTGAAAGTCACGGTGGGTTCATCACCAACGGCTTCTACACAGTGGATAGCATCAGGAGTAAAGCTGATGATATCCCCCGGTAACAGAGTGACTTCAGCAACAGCTTCGACGCGATCGGGATATTGGCGATCGCCATGAATGCGCCTCCAAAAGGTATTCTTTTCCTCTCCTTTGAGTACCGTAACCACGCCCCAATTGCCATGGTTATGTACGGTAGAAACTGTTCCCGGTTGATAGACCGCAATCTGCACAGTTAAGGGATAACCGATTTCATCATAAAGCATGATCACTCCAGTACCCGTCTCTGGATCCGGTTCGACATACTGAATCTGAATCCAGTAGGAATTGGTGATCAATCGTCGCACCAGCAGTCGTAGTTGGGGTAAACAATCAACTTCCTCGATCGCCGCTTCCAAGGCATCTTCCACCTCGGTAAGAAAGCGATGGAAACGGTAGGGCGTTCGCAATAAATCCCATTCTCTAACGGGCTTGCAGACTTGCCATTGCCCATCTTCAGTCACTAATAAATCTCGGTGTTTCATTGCCAGTATCATGATTCATCCTCATCCTCATCTCCCGCATGGGTTAACACATCCAGCACCGTAGGCGCACAGGATTCTCGCCGCTGGTCGATCGCGCTAACCCGTGCTGTAATTTCCTTAGCTGCCTCGATCGCCCCTAAGCGAGCCAGCACCAGTCCTGTAACGGCATAGGCGTTGATGTATAAACGAATGGCGGGATCCTCGCGTCGATTCATCAGAATGGGTTGCAACTGGATCCAATCCTCTGGTAACGATTCTGCTGCCCGGACTCGCTGTACCACTCGATTGGCAATTTGCAGTGCCAGAGGATCATTGTGTTTATAAAAGAAGTAACGGTAGGCTGCGATTAAAGCATCCAGAGCAACTTCTGGATCAGCGATCGCTTGCTCAATGTAAATTTGCGATCGCTCGGTATCTTCCCAACTGTCAGCAGCAGCAATTAGCAACTGTTTGACTTCAGTGGGTACATCATACCAGGACAGGGGTAAGTCTTGGGTTTTCATAGTGAATTGAATGATTGGCAGGATGGGTTCGCGATCGCGTCACTCATCCTGTGTTCTTACCGACAGTTCCTACCGAACCTTTTCCTGCATCTGACCATACCCACCCTATTATCTACCTAACCTGGTCAGTTCTCAATCAATTTTAGAAAAATTCACTGGATAAGGATGAACTCTAGTGAACAGGCTCTGCCCTGATTGACTGACAAAAGTGGGAGGGAGGGGAGGCTCTGCCCTTGGTAATAG